>NZ_JBEXPT010000199.1:0-7247 GCF_040612195.1 Streptomyces sp. NPDC006450
GCGACCTGGCGCTCCGAGCCGATGTTGATCGCCTTGTCGGGGGCGAGGCTCGGGTTGAAGGGGTCGTCGGTGGGTGCGCAATCGCGCGGCGCCCCTCCCGTTTTCGCGTTCACCGGCGCTCCAACCGCGTGAGCGTCCCCCATGGCAGGCGGAGTTACGGGCTCCAGCGCGCGGGCCGCACGACCGTACCGGAGCAGGCCGGCCCGGCGCGGTCCAGGACGTCCGCGGCGAGCGCGTCGCGCAGCCACCGGAACACCAGGGCCGGCATCGAAAGCCCCGAGCTCAGCGCGCCGGCGCCTTGCCGTTCAGGAGGGTACGGGCGCGTCCCGGCGGGACAGGGCCACGACCCGTTCCGCGCCCGCCAGCATCGCCGGGTCGACGAAGCGGCCGTCCGGGAGGGCCACCGCGCCCGGGGTGCGGCGGGCCGCGGCCACGATCTCCTCGGCGGCGCTGACCTCCGCCGGGCCGGGCAGGTAGGCCCGCTCGATCACCGGGAGCTGGCGGGGGTGGATCGCCGCGCGCCCCAGGAAGCCGAGGGCCCGGCCCCGGGCGCAGGAGTCCGCCAGCGCCTCCAGGTTCCGGATGTCGGGGAACACCGACTGGGCGGGCGGGGCGAGCCCGGCCGCGCGGGCCGCGACCACCACCCGGGAGCGCGGCCAGTCCAGGCCCGCCTCCGCGGTGACGCCCAGGTCGGCCCGCAGGTCGGCCTCGCCCAGGGACAGCCCGCGCAGGGCGGGGTGCGCGCGGGCGATCTCGTAGGCCCGCTCCACGCCGATCGCCGATTCCAGCAGCGCGTACAGCGCCACCCCGGCGGTGCGGGCTGCGGTGGCGGTGATCTGCTCCGGCGAGGAGATCTTGGGCAGCCGCAGTCCGGCGAGGCCCCCGAGCCCGGCGAGGGCGCTGAGGTCGGCGCCGCCCCAGGGGGAGTCCAGGGCGTTGACGCGCACGTGGACCGGTACCGGGTGCGGCCCGTCGCCCAGCAGCTCGGCGGTGGCCCTGCGGGCGTACTCCTTGCGGGAGGCCGACACCGCGTCCTCCAGGTCCACGATGACGGCGTCGGCCCCGGCGTGCAGGGCCTTGGCCACCACCTCCGGGCGGTCACCGGGTACGTAGAGCCAGGTCAGGATCACAGGGCCCCCTCCGTGCGCAGAGCGGTGATCTCGGTCGGGGAGAGGCCGAGTTCGGCGAGGACGGCGTCGGTGTCCGCGCCGTGCGGGCGGCCCGCCCAGCGGATGGCGCCGGGGGTTCCGGAGAGCCGGAAGAGCACGTTCTGCATGCGGATCGGGCCCAGTTCCGGATCCTCGACCTCGGTGATCGTGTCCAGGGCCGCGTACTGCGGATCGGCCATGACGTCGCGCACGTCGTAGACCAGCGCGACCGCTGCCTCGGCCTCCTCGAAGGCGGCCGTCACCTCGTCTGCCTTGTGGCGGGCGATCCAGCCGCCGACCGCCTCGTCGAGGACGTCCGCGCGACCGGCCCGGCCGGAACCCGTCGCGAACCACGGCTCGGAGATCAGCTCGGGCCGTCCCACGAGCCGCATCACGCGCTCGGCGATGGACTGGGCGGAGGTGGAGACGGCCAGCCAGCGGCCGTCCAGGCTGCGGTACGTGTTGCGGGGGGCGTTGTTGGTGGAACGGTTGCCGGTGCGCGGCTGGACGTAGCCGAGCTGGTCGTACCAGAGCGGGTGCGGCCCGAGGACGGTCAGGATCGGCTCGATGATCGCCAGGTCCACCACCTGCCCGTGCCCGGTGCGATCGCGTCCGGCGAGCGCCGCCATCACGGCGTACGCGGTGGTCAGCGCCGCGATCGAGTCCGCGAGCCCGAACGGCGGCAGGGTCGGCGGCCCCTCCGGCTCCCCGGTGATCGCGGCGAAGCCGCTCATCGCCTCCGCCAGGGTGCCGAATCCGGGGCGGTGGGCGTACGGGCCCTCCTGGCCGAAGGCCGTCACGCGGGTCAGGATCAGCCGCGGGTTCGCGGCGGACAGTTCGGGCCAGCCCAGGCCCCACCGCTCCAGGGTTCCGGGGCGGAAGTTCTCGATGACCACGTCGGCGGTGGCGGCCAGGCGCAGCAGGGTGTCCCGGCCACCGGTGGTGGACAGATCGAGGGTCATGGTCCGCTTGTTGCGGCCGAGGAGCTTCCACCAGAGGCCGATGCCGTCCTTGGAGGGGCCGTGGCCGCGGGAGGGGTCGGGGAGGGTCGGGTGCTCGACCTTGACGACCTCGGCGCCGAAATCGCCGAGGAGGGTGGCGGCGAGGGGACCGGCGAACAGGGTGGCGAGGTCGAGGACGCGCAGCCCTTGCAGGGGGCCCCGGGCGGGGGCGGACGCGGACGGGGCGTCGGTGTTCACGAGGCGGCTCCGGCAGAGGGGTGCGGGCCGGAGCCGGACGCGCGGCCCTGGCCGCCGGGTCCGGAGCCGGGTCGGGGTGCGGTGGGGGGCTCGGTGAGGGGCTCGGTCATCAGCGGACGTCCTGTCCGGCCGCGAACACGGCGACCTCGCCACGGGTCGGCATCGAGTCCTGGGCGCCGGGTCGCTGCACGGACAGGGCTGCGGCCGCCGAGGCCCAGCTCAGGGCCTCGGGCATCGGCCGGCCCTCTCCCAAAGCCACGGCGAGCGCCCCGACGAAGGTGTCTCCGGCGGCGGTGGTGTCCACGGCCCGTACGCGCGGCGCGGGCACGGCCAGCGGCTCGCGGCCGCGGGCGGCGTACAGCACCCCGGCCGCGCCGAGGGTGACGACCACCTCCGGCACGTCCTGCAGCAGGGCCGCAGCGGCCAGGTGGACGTCGGTGAGCCCGGTGAGCGCGGCGGCCTCGTGCTCGTTGGGGACCAACAGGTCGGTCGCGGCGAGGAGTTCGGCCGGCATCGGCTGGGCGGGGGCGGGGGTGAGGATGGTCCGGACCCCGTGGGCGCGGGCGGCCAGGGCGCCCGCGAGCACGCCCTCCAGGGGCAGTTCGAGCTGGAGGAGCAGCGAGTCGGCGGCGCCGATGCGCGCGGCGTCGCCCGGTTCCAGGGAGGTGACGTGGGCGTTGGCGCCGGGGATGACGATGATGCTGTTGCCGCCCTCGTCGTCCACGGTGATGTGCGCGGTGCCGCTGGCGCCCTCGACGGTGCGCAGGGCCGCCGTCTCGACCCCGGCGCCGGTGAGTGCGGAGCGCAGCCGTACGCCGAACTCGTCGGCCCCGACCGCACCGATCATCACCACCTCCGCGCCCGAGCGGGCCGCGGCGACGGCCTGGTTGGCGCCCTTGCCGCCGGGGACGGTGCGGAAGGAGCGGCCGGTGACGGTCTCCCCGAGACGGGGGGCCTTGGCCACGTAGGCGACGAGGTCCATGTTGGTACTGCCGAGCACGGCGATGGCCGTCATGAGCGGGCTGCCTCCTGTGCGGTGAGGTGGGCGAGGGTGTCGAAACCGATGCCGTCGAAGCCCGGGACGCTGGTGGCGAGGCGGTTCTTCAGCGGGGCGGTCCAGCGGTGCGGGATGGCCTCGGGGGAGCCGGCGATCAGTCCGGCGAGGGCGCCCGCGGTGGCGCCGTTGGAGTCGGTGTCCCAGCCGCCCGAGACGGCACGGCAGACGGAGTGGGTGAAGTCCCCGTCGGCGTGGGTGAGGGCGGCTGCGATCACGGCGGTGTTGGGGACGGCGTGGACCCAGTGGTAGTGGCCGTAGCGGGCGTGGAGCAGGTCGACGACGGCATCGAAGCCGGCGGCGGTGCCCCGCGCGTCCGAGGCGGCCCGGATGCCGAAGCGCACGGCCTCGGCGAGGCGCGAACGGGGCGGTACGACGGCCAGCCCGGCCCGGAGCGCGGTGTGCACGTCGGCCCGGCCGGTGGCCGCGGCGGCGGTGGCCGCGGCCACGAACGTGGCGGCGTGGACGCCGTTGCCGGTGTGGGTGAGCGCGGCGTCCCGGTACGCCTGGGCCGCGGCGGCGGCCGGGGCGCCCGGGTTGGTCCAGCCGTGGACGTCGGCGCGGATCAGGGCGCCGATCCATTCGCGGAAGGGGTTGTGGTGGGTGGCGGTGGCGGGGGGCTCCAGGCCCTGGAGGAGATTGCGGTACGCGACCCGCTCGGCCGTGAACGTACGGCCGGCCGGGAGCTCGTCGAGCCAGAGCCGGCCGACGTCGGCGGTGGTGAAGCCCTTGCCGTGGCGCTGGAGGAGGAGCAGGCCGAGGAGGGGGTAGTTGAGGTCGTCGTCCTCGGGGGCGCCGTCGATGTTCTCGGCGAGGGAGGTGGGCGCGGAGCGGCGGTTCCAGGGGTGGGCGGCGAGCACCTCCGGCGGCACGCCGCGTGCGGTGAACCAGTCGCCGAGCGGCCAGTTCCCGCAGGCCCGGGCCAGGGCGCGGATCCCGTGCAGGGGCAGCTTCTCCACGGGCTTCCCGAGCACGCACCCGACGGCGCGGCCGAGCCAGGCGGCCTCCAGCCTGCGGCGCAGGGCGGGGTCCGGGGCAGTACCCGGCTCCGGGTCCGGGGGCCCGGAGCCGGAGTCGGCGGATGCGGGTGCGCTCGGGGTTCGCGGAGCGTGGGCGCGGGGCCGGTCGGGGGTGGGGGAGAGGTCCCCCACCCCGCCCCCTCCCGCGCCCGGGGGCAAGGCCCTGGACCCCGGGGGGCCGGGGAGGGCTGCCAGGGCCGTCAGGAGGTCGCTCGCCAGGGCCCGCAGCTCCGGTGCGGCCGGGGCGGGGGAGGCACCCGCCCGGGTGGGGGCGAGGTGGCCGCCCGCCGCGAGCCAGACGCGCAGCAACGGCTCCGCCGCCTCCGCGCGGCCGTCCTCGGCGGCCTGGCGGAACTCGTGGCCGACCAGGTCCTCGGGCTGGACCCACGTCAGCCGGACCAGCTCGCCCGCCGGTGCCGGGGCAGGTGCAGGTGCCGGGGCCGGGGTGTGGCGGGTGGTGGTCATCGGGGGGTCGCCAGGGTGGCGAAGGCGGCTTCGTGGGCGCGGCGCCGGTCGCGGTCGCGGGCGAAGACCTCCCGGGTGACCGCGGACAGTGCCGTCGCCGGTGCGCGCAGGTCCAGGCGGCTGGCCTCCGCGACCCGGTCCGCCCAGGCGGGTGGGACGGCCGCCCCGCCCGACAGGGCGCCCGCGAGTGCACCGGCCATGGTCGCGATGGAGTCGCAGTCCCGGCCGTAGTTGACCGCGCCGAGCACGGAGGTCTCGTAGCATCCGTCGGCGACGAGCAACATGCCGAGCGCGACCGGGAGTTCCTCGATGGAGTGCAGGCGCGAGGGTCGCCGTGCGCCCAGGGAGGGCGTGCGGTAGTCCGGGCCGACCGAGTCGTACGGGGCGACCGCCGCCCGCAGCGGGGCCAGCGCCGACTCGAAGTCCCGGTGGCGGGCGGCGACCTCACAGACCGCCTCGATGGCCGCGCGGGTGCCGTCCTTGGCCAGGGAGAGGGCCGTGTCGACCACCGAGGCCGCCGTCGCCCCCGGCACGCAGGCCGCGGCCACCGCCGCGGCGAACACGCCCGCCGCCTCCCGCCCGTACGAGGACTGGTGCGCGCCGGTGACGTCCAGCGCCTCCGCGTACGCTCCGGCCGGGTGGCCCGCGTTGACGAGCCCGACCGGCGCCATGTACATCGCCGCACCGCAGTTGACGATGTTGCCGTTGCCGGCCTCCCGTGGGTCCGCGTGCGCGTAGTGCAGCCGGGTCACGATCCACTTCTCGGCGAGGAAGATCCGCTGGAGGGGGAGGGCGTCCGCCTCCAGCTCCGGGATCCAGCGCGGGGTGGTCATCAGGTCCGGCACCAGGTGCTCGGCGATCGCGTACGCGTCCAGGTGGTCCCGTACGGCCTCGTAGACCCGTACCAGCGCGTGCGTCATCAGGGTGTCGTCGGTGACGTGGCCGTCGCCCTTGTGGTACGGGGCGATGGGGCGGGCCGTACGCCAGTCCTCGTGCCAGGGGCCGACGATGCCGCGCACCCGGCCGCCGTGCCGCTCCAGGATCTGTTCCGGGGTCCAGCCCTCCACCGGGCCGCCCAGCGCGTCGCCGACGGCCGCGCCGACGAGGGCGCCGGTGATCCGGTCGTCGAGGGTGGGGGTGCGGGGGGTGGGAGCGGGGTTGGGGGTGGGGTCCACGGGGGTCAGGGTCGTCATGTCCGGGGCTTTCCTTGGGGCTTGGGTGAGGTGAGTTCCGTACGGGTGAGCAGCGCGGCCAGTTCGACGAGGTCGGTGCCCGCGAGGCGGGGGAGGGCGCAGCCGGAGAGGGTGCGGCACGCTTCGCGCCAGGCGGCGGGGAGGGAGTCGCCGCCACCGAGCGCGCCGGTCAGCGCGCCGGCGAGGGCGGGGGCGGAGTCCGCGACGCGCGACAGGCAGGCGGCGGCCGGGACCGCCTCGCAGACCCGGCCGCGGGCGGCGGTGGCGAGGGCGAGGGCGACGGGGACGGTTTCCGCGGCGGCGATCCCGTAGCTGTAGACGTGGTCGACGATCTGGTGTTCCAGGAGCGGGACGATGGCGAAGGCTCCGCCGGTCGTCTCGGCGCGGGCGAGTTTCACCGCGTGCCGGGCGTTGCGGCCGATCTCGGTGGACTCCGGGAGCTGCGCGAGGGCGGCGTCGACGGCGGCGTCGGTGTCCGCGGCCGTGCAGGTCCCGGTGGAGGCGAGGGCGGTGGCGATGGCGGCGGCCATGGCGCGGGCGCCGTGGACCCCGTCGCCGTCCTGGGTGTAGCGGGCGTCGAACTCGGCGAGGTCCGCGGCGGCCCCGGGGTCCCCGGGGTGCACGACCGCGAGGACGCAGGCCCGGATGCAGGCGGCGTCGTCGAAGTAGTGCGGGTTGTCGTGGCCGGTGGCGGGCGGGCGCAGGCCGGCGGCGAGGTTGCCGAGGCCGGCGCGGACGGAGATCCGGGCGCGGAGGGGGAGGACGGCGGACTCGACCTCGGGCGCGCGTTCCGCCGCCGCGGCGACCTCGCTGGCCAGGGCGTTCCAGGCGAGGTCGATGGCGGCGCGCATGCGGCGGGACCGGGAGAGGTCGCTGAGCAGCACGCCGGCGGCGGTGAGGACGGACTCGGCGGCGAAGGCGGCCCACTCGGCGTCGTCGGAGGGGCCGAGGCGGAGCGGCTCCGGGGGCTGGTTGAGGGCGATGGGCACGGGGAGGGTGGTGGTGGCGTTCTGCTCGGCGAAGGTGTCGAGCTCGCGGGTGAGCCGGCGGGTCCACTCGGGCATGCGGCTGGCCCGGTGGCGTGCCGCGGGCCACCCGGCGGCGTCGCCCCGCCCGCGCCCGGCGCGGCCGCGGCGTAGTGGCAAACGCTGACAACCCATCCCGGGCGA
>NZ_JBEXPT010000200.1:0-7153 GCF_040612195.1 Streptomyces sp. NPDC006450
GGAGCCGGCTGCTGGTCTCGGCGCTGCTCGCGCTGAGCGGCCTGGGGGCGGGCGCGGCCGCCCTGGCCAACGCGGACGGCCGGCGCGCCCTGGACGCGCAGGCGGCGCGTACGACGGCCGACACCGCGGCCCACGTGGCCGGCCTGACCCATACGGCATGGCCCTACGTGACGGCCGCCGGCGGGGCGCTGATCCTGCTGGCCGGACTGCTCGCGCTGCGCTTCGGGAGCACCTGGCCCACGATGGGCGGCCGATACGAGCGCGACGGCAGCCCGCGACCCCGCAAGGCGGCCGTGGTGGACCCGGACCGGCCGGAGGACTTGTGGAAGGCGCTGGACCGGGGCGAGGACCCCACCGGTCCGGACCCGGCTCCCTGAAACCGGACCCCACTCCCCGAAACCGGGACCGACGCCCGAAACCGGGACCGACGCCCGAACCCGGATCGGACCCCGTGAACGAGGCCGCCGCCTGGTACGGGACAATGACCACCGAGCGTTCGACACAGCACGTGCGGCGTGCGACAGAGCACACCCGAGTACGAGGAGCAACTCATGGCGGGCACTAGCCACGGACACACCCCGGCCGCCTGGACCGGTGTCATCATCGCCTTCATCGGTTTCAGCATCTCCGGCGCCTTCATGGTGCTGGCGAACCCGCTGGGCTTCTGGGCGGGCCTCGTCGTCGTCGCCATCGGCGGTGTCGTGGGCATGGCCATGAAGGCCGCGGGCATGGGCGCGCCGAAGGCCGCGCACCACGACCTCGCCGAGGTCATCGCCGCGAACCGCCTCGCGACCAAGGTCTGACCACGCGGCAGCCGGTACGTGGGTTTTCGAAAGGCGCGGCCCCGTCGGGCTGCGCCTTTTGTCATGAGCGGAGAGAATCAGCGGGTGGAGCCCTCCTCTGGAACGACCGACCTCGCGCCGCCCCCCGAGCCCGTGTCCCGGGCCGGCCGGCTGGCGCGTCCGGCGCTCACGCTGGGTGCGGCCGCCGCGGCCCTCGCGTACGTGGGGACCGTGGATCCGAACGAGCCCGGCCACTATCCGGTCTGCCCGCTGTTCCGCCTGACCGGGGTGCTGTGCCCGGGCTGCGGAGGGCTGCGCAGCGCCCACGCGTTCGCCCATGGCGATCTCGTGACAGCTTTCGGGGCAAATGCCCTGGCGGTCGCCGGCTACTTCTTCTTCGCCGGCTTCATGGTCCTGTGGCTGGTTCGCGCCTCTCGGGGGATGCAGGCCCCGAGGCTCGTCGTACGGCCGCTGTACTGGTGGGGGATCGGTGCGGTGGCCGTGGTCTTCTCGGTTGTCCGGAACCTTCCCATGGGCTCTTTCATGGCGCCCTGAGCTGTAGCTGAAGTAAAGATTCCGGATGTCCATTTAATGGGACGCCGTCAACCGCGTGCGGAGGGCGAGGCGTCCTGCGGATACCATTTGAACTGCTGACCTTGCAGTTGTACGTGTCTGCAAGGCGGCCGACCGTCATCGACCCGGAAGGGGGCCGCTCGCGTGAGTGTGCTCGACGAGATCATCGAAGGGGTCCGCGAAGACCTTGCCGAACGGCAGGCTCGCGTCAGCCTCGACGAGCTCAAGGAGCGTGCCGCCAAGGCGCCCCAGGCCAAGGACGGCGTCGCTGCCCTGCGCGGCGACAGCGTCAAGGTGATCTGCGAGGTCAAGCGCTCCAGCCCCTCCAAGGGTGCACTGGCAGCCATCGCCGATCCGGCCGGGCTCGCCGCCGACTACGAAGCGGGCGGTGCGGCGGTCATTTCCGTCCTCACCGAGCAGCGTCGTTTCGGTGGCTCGCTGGCCGACCTGGAGGCCGTCCGCGCCCGCGTGGACATCCCGATCCTGCGCAAGGACTTCATCGTCACGGCGTACCAGCTGTGGGAGGCCCGTGCCTACGGTGCCGACCTCGTGCTGCTGATCGTCGCGGCCCTGGAGCAGGAGGCACTCGTCTCCCTCATCGAGCGGGCCGAGTCCATCGGCCTCACCCCGCTCGTCGAGGTCCACGACGAGGAGGAGATCGAGCGTGCGGTAGCGGCAGGCGCCAAGATCATCGGCGTCAACGCCCGCAACCTGAAGGACCTCAAGGTCGACCGCTCCACCTTCGAGCGGATCGTCGGAGAGATCCCGGCCCACATCGTCAAGGTTGCCGAGTCCGGCATCCGGGGCCCGCACGACCTGATCGCCTATGCGAACGAGGGCGCGGACGCCGTCCTCGTCGGGGAGTCCCTGGTGACCGGCCGCGACCCGAAGTCGGCCGTGGCCGACCTCGTCGCCGCCGGCGCCCACCCCGCCCTGCGCCACGGGCGGAGCTGACCCTACCCATGGCCCGAAACCGCCCCTCCGTCCGCACTCGACCGGGCTCCGGCCTGGCCGGTGTGCCGACGGCCCACGCGCCCCTGGCGCGCGGCTGCCGCCCTCGCGGCTGCCGCGCCCCGGCCCGGCGCGTGCGCGGGCGGCGGGTCCGGTACGTGATCGGCTCCGAGCCCGGCCAGGTCAACGGCATGCGATGGCGACCCGGAGTCGCGTCGTAACGAGGCCCGCCGGGCGGTGTACGTCGTACACCCCGCCCCTCGGCGACCCCGTACGGTCCGTCACCCCGAGCCGCCGGCTCCGGGGCGGGCCGCTCCGCACCGTCTGCGCATGCCCCAGCGGGGTGTGCGCGTCACGGGCGGACGGCGCAATACGGTGAAGACATCCGCGTCGCATCCGTAGGAGTACCTGGGCATGTCCAGCGCCAGCAGTTTCTTCATCCCGGACCCCGAGGGTCACATCCCGAACGCCGAGGGCTACTTCGGCGACTTCGGCGGCAAGTTCATCCCGGAGGCGCTCGTCGCCGCCGTGGACGAGGTCGCCGTCGAGTACGAGAAGGCCAAGGGCGACCCGGCCTTCGCGGCCGAGCTCAACGACCTCATGGTCAACTACACCGGCCGCCCCAGCTCCCTCACCGAGGTGCCCCGGTTCGCCGAGCACGCCGGGGGCGCGCGGATCTTCCTCAAGCGCGAGGACCTGAACCACACCGGCTCGCACAAGATCAACAACGTGCTGGGCCAGGCGCTGCTCACCAAGCGCATGGGCAAGACCCGCGTCATCGCCGAGACCGGCGCCGGCCAGCACGGCGTGGCCACCGCCACCGCCTGCGCGCTCTTCGGCCTCGAGTGCACCATCTACATGGGCGAGATCGACACCCAGCGCCAGGCCCTGAACGTGGCCCGGATGCGCATCCTGGGCGCCGAGGTCATCGCGGTGAAGTCCGGCTCCCGGACGTTGAAGGACGCCATCAACGAGGCGTTCCGCGACTGGGTCGCCAACGTGGACCGCACCCACTACCTCTTCGGCACGGTCGCGGGCCCCCACCCCTTCCCCGCCATGGTCCGCGACTTCCACCGGGTCATCGGCGTCGAGGCCCGCCGCCAGATCCTGGAGCGCGCCGGCCGGCTGCCCGACGCCGTCGCGGCCTGCGTCGGCGGCGGCTCCAACGCCATCGGCCTCTTCCACGCCTTCATCCCGGACGCCGACGTCCGCCTGGTGGGCTTCGAGCCCGCCGGGCACGGCGTGGAGAGCGGCGAGCACGCGGCCACCCTGACCGCGGGCGAGCCCGGCATCCTGCACGGATCGCGCTCCTACGTCCTGCAGGACGAGGAGGGCCAGATCACCGAGCCGTACTCCATCTCGGCCGGTCTGGACTACCCGGGCATCGGCCCGGAGCACTCCTACCTCAAGGACGCGGGCCGCGCCGAGTACCGCGCGGTCACCGACGACCAGGCGATGCAGGCCCTGCGGCTCCTGTCGCGCACCGAGGGCATCATCCCGGCGATCGAGTCGGCCCACGCCCTCGCGGGCGCGCTGGACCTCGGCAAGGAGCTGGGCAAGGACGGGCTGCTCGTCGTCAACCTGTCCGGCCGCGGCGACAAGGACATGGACACCGCCGCCCGCTACTTCGACCTGTACGACGCAGACGCCTCCGAGGGGGAGACCAAGTGAGCGGCAACATCGAACTCCTCTCGGCCACCCTCGCCAAGGCGAAGTCCGAGGACCGCGCGGCCCTCGTCGCCTACCTCCCGGCCGGCTTCCCGACCGTGGACGGGGCCATCGAGGCCGTCAAGGCCGTCATCGCCGGCGGCGCGGACGTGGTCGAGATCGGCCTCCCGCACAGCGACCCGGTCCTGGACGGCGCGATCATCCAGACCGCCGACGACATCGCCCTGCGCGGCGGGGTCAAGATCGCCGACACGCTGCGGACCGTGCGCGAGGCGCACGAGGCGACCGGCGCCCCGATCCTGGTCATGACGTACTGGAACCCCATCGACCGCTACGGCGTCGAGCGGTTCACCGCCGAGCTCGCCGAGGCCGGCGGCGCGGGCTGCATCCTGCCCGACCTGCCGGTCCAGGAGTCCGCGCTGTGGCGCGAGCACGCTGCCAAGCACGGTCTGGCGACCGTCTTCGTCGTGGCCCCCAGCAGCAAGGACGAGCGCCTCGCCACCATCACCGCGGCCGGTTCCGGCTTCGTCTACGCGGCGTCCCTCATGGGTGTCACCGGCACCCGCGAGTCCGTCGGCAACCAGGCCGCCGACCTGGTGCGCCGTACCCGCGCCACCAGTGACCTGCCGGTCTGCGTCGGACTGGGCGTCTCCAACGCCGTCCAGGCCAAGGAGGTCGCCGGCTTCGCCGACGGCGTGATCGTCGGCTCCGCCTTCGTGAAACTGCTGCTCGACGCGCCGGACCTGCCCGCCGGGCTGGCCGCCGTCAAGGCACTGGCGGGCGAGCTCGCCGAGGGCGTACGCCGGAGCTGACGGGCGGAGCGTTCGATCGAGCAGCCGGACCCCTGAGCGGGTTCTGTAGCCCGATCGGGTGGAAGTAGGGGCAGGGAGGCACGAGAGTGCCTCCCTGCTTCGTTTGGCCGAACGTGAGCGACATGAACGACGGTGCGAACCGCGATGCGACGAAACGATCGGCCCGCGAGCGACTCCAGGCGGAGCGCGAGAAGCAGAAGGCGAGGGACAAGCGCCGGCGGACCCTCGTCGTGTCGGCGGCGGTGGTCGGCGTACTCGGCCTGGCGGCCGTCGTCGGCCTGATCGCGGCGAACACCGGCAAGGGCGGATCGTCCGCCAAGGGCGGCCCGCTGGTCGCCCCGTCGGGGGCCACGGGCAAGGACGCGCTGGCCATCCAGACCGGCAAGAGCGAGGCCCCCTCCACCCTGACGGTGTGGGAGGACTTCCGCTGCCCGGCCTGCAAGGCCTTCGAGACCAACTACCGGGACACGATCCACGAGCTGGAGGCCAAGGGCCTCCTCAAGGTCGAGTACCACCTCGTCACCCTGATCGACGGGAACATGGGCGGCACCGGCTCGCTCAAGAGCGCCAACGCGGCCGCCTGCGCACAGGACGCCGGGAAGTTCGCCCCGTACCACGACGTGCTCTTCGACAACCAGCCCCCGGAGACCGACGACGCCTACGGCAAGAACGCCAAGCTGTTGGAGCTGGCCGGGAAGGTCGAGGGACTGGACAGCGCCGCGTTCCGCCGTTGCGTGGAGGACGGGACGCACGACAGCTGGGTGAACAAGTCGCAGGAGGCCTTCCGCGCGGGCAAGTTCCGCGGGACCCCCACCGTACTGCTCGACGGCAAGGACATCTTCGGGGACCAGGCCGACCCGCTGACCCCGCAGAAGCTGAAGGAGCAGGTGGAGGCGGCCGGCAAGGGCGGCCCGGGCGGAGTGAAGGGCTCCCCGTCCCCGTCGGGCTCCCCGTCCAAGTCCAAGTCCAAGTCCGGATCCGGGTCAGCGTCGCCCTCGCCGTCCGCGTCCGGCTCGGCGAAGGCCTCCTCCGCCCGCTCGGGCACCTCCTCGGGCTCCTCGTCCTCGTCGTCGGCTCCGGCCGCGCGCTCGGCGGGCCGGTCGGCCACGGGCGGTCCGGGCTCCGAGGACGCCTTCCCGGACCACGCCGGGATGCCCATGGGGCACTGACGGCCGTCTCGATTCGGCAGCAGCTTGCCGGGCGGGTTGCGGTCACCACCGTCCGGCAAGGTAGCGTCGGGTCTTGCCATGAACCTTGCCTTCATTCCCAGTCCGTCGACGGGCGTGCTCCATCTCGGACCGATCCCGCTGCGCGGCTACGCGTTCTGCATCATCATCGGCGTCTTCGTCGCCGTCTGGCTCGGCAACAAGCGCTGGATCGCGCGCGGCGGTAAGCCGGGCACGGTCGCGGACATCGCCGTGTGGGCGGTGCCGTTCGGCCTGGTCGGCGGTCGCCTCTACCACGTGATCACCGACTACCAGCTCTACTTCGGCGAGGACCGCGACTGGGTCGACGCCTTCAAGATCTGGGAGGGCGGCCTCGGCATCTGGGGCGCCATCGCGCTGGGCGCGGTCGGTGCCTGGATCGGCTGTCGCCGGCGGGGCATCCCGCTGCCGGCCTGGGCCGACGCCCTGGCCCCCGGCATCGCGCTGGCCCAGGCCTGCGGACGCTGGGGCAACTGGTTCAACCAGGAGCTGTACGGCCGCGCCACCGATCTGCCGTGGGCGGTGGAGATCACCGACGGCCCGAACCGGGTCGCCGGGACCTACCACCCGACCTTCCTCTACGAGTCCCTCTGGTGCGTCGGTGTCGCCCTGCTGGTGATCTGGGCCGACCGCCGCTTCACGCTCGGACACGGGCGGGCGTTCGCGCTGTACGTCGCCGCGTACTGTGTGGGACGCGGGTGGATCGAGTACATGCGGGTCGACGAGGCCCACCACATCCTCGGCCTGCGGCTCAACGTCTGGACCTCGATCTTCCTGTTCGTGCTCGCCGTGACCTACCTGGTCCTGTCGGCGAAGCTGCGGCCGGGCCGCGAGGAGATCGTCGAACCGGAGCCGGGCGCCGTGGCCGGTGCCAAGGACGGGGACCCCGACGGGGACACCCCGGCCGGGGAGGCCGGAGCCGAGGGCGAGGTCGCGCCCGCCGCCGAGGACGAAGCCGGGGCCGACCCGGTGGACTCCGGGGGCGAGGCCGGCGGCAAGGACGAGAACAAGGCCGAGGCCCCCGGGGCCAAGAAGCTCTGACCGGAGCAACGGTCGAACGGGAGGGGCGCCGGGGGCATCGAGCGCGCCGCCCCCCCCGGGTCCGGGTGGCGGCGCGCGGACCCCGCGCGCGCGCCCCCGGACGGGGCGGGGGAGGGGGTCG
>NZ_JBEXPT010000201.1:0-7122 GCF_040612195.1 Streptomyces sp. NPDC006450
CTTGTGTCTCCGACTCTATCAGACTCTTTCGTGTCCGATTCCCGGTCGAAGCGGGTTTCGCTTTCCAGTTCTTCGCTTTCGCGCTTTCCCTTTCCGGCGAGTCCGACTCTATCAGAAGTTTTCCACCGGATTTCCCGGCTTCGGATTCCTGGATGAGGAGTCGAGGGTGCCCACTCTGAATTGCTTCTTTGGGGGCTGGTTGCCGAACTTGTCCAGTTCCAGGCAACCGTTTGACTCTACATGACGCCCCCCGCACCGTCAAAATCGGCGCGACACAGCGCCCCATCCTCGTGTAGGGCGCCGCTCCGGCCAGCGGAAAGAGCACGGTGGCGCGCGGGCTCGCCGCGGAACTGGACCTCCCGGTCATCGACAAGGACGTGATCCTCGAGTCGCTCTACGACTCCCTCGGCGTAGGTGGTCACGCTTGGCGCCACCGACTGAGCCGGGCCGCCGACAGCATCCTGTTTCTCTCTTCGCCGCCGCCGCCGGCCGGGCCGTACTCGTGAACTGGTCGCACCGCGACACCGCCCCGGCCGTCTCCCCGAGCTCGACGACCACCTGGTCGAGGTCTCCGGACCATCGACACCAGCCGCCCGGTCGACGTCAGCGCCCTCGCGGAGGAGCTCCGCATGCTGCTACCCGAGAACTACTCGGAGCCTCCCACGGAGCGGCAGGAGATCCGCACATTCCCCCACGGTGGTGGCACCGCGGAGCCACACGGTCACCTGCGCCGCACAGGCAAGGAGTCAGCGTTCACGGTGCGTCCCCTGACCGGTCTGGCCCCGACGCTGCCGTCCAGCTCGGGAACCGTCCCCCCATCACAGCGTCCACCGAGCCCATACGCGCCGTGCTACTCGGCACCGGTCCGGCCCATGGCAACGCTGAGGTGGTGACCGAGCCTCTGGTGGTGGAGCCGACGACCGGCCGGGGGAGTGGGGGCCATACACCTGATCGCTGGGTGCGGCGGACAAGGAGACAAACGGGCCAGGATGCGCTCCTCTCCCGAACCCAACAGTGGCGGCCGATCCGCCGTATGGCCCACCTCGGGCGCCGAGCTCATCGAGGACAGCGTGAGGGAGTCGCCGTGGACCCGGGTTGGCTCCGCGACGCGAACCGGCGGGTCACCGTCAGCCAGCACGGTCCGAACACCGGCGGAAGCGGCAACCAAGTGCCAGCCGAGGTCGCCAATTGCGTACTAGGTCGGCGGTCTGCCGAATCGCAGGAAGCTGGGTCGCGATGTCCAGGGCGAGGGTCGATGCTGCCAGGGCATGTGGGTCCGCGGCTTGGATCACGGAGCGCATCCGTGCGGGCAGCAGCCCCTGAGGCTCCAGCGTCTCGACGAACGGTGCGGTCCCCCCTGTGTTCGGAGCGCTGCGGCTTCCTCCTCCGCGGCAGCCGACTCCACGGCCCTCGGGCCGACGCCGGCGCTGCCGCCTTCGCCCCAGCCCACGATCACCCTGCAACTCAGGCATGGGGCCCGGTCCACCCCCGGGCTCATCCACCGCCCCGCCTGGCTCGACCATGACGGCGCAATTCCTCTGTGCTCCCCATCCCCGAGACACCGGCCCCGGACGGCCCCGCCGCGCCAAGAACGAGCACCAGGTGTATTGACCCGCGGCGTTGTTGACGCGGCTGATGGGTGGTTTGCCTTCGAATGCTGTGTGGCAGCGGTGGTGGTTGTAGGTGTGGAGGGAGTCTGCCAGCGCTGCTGTCCGCTCGGTGTTCGAGGTGCCCAAGCGTTGCCGGTCAGGACCCGCTCGATGGTGATGCCCACGGATGCGAACCAGGCGGTGGCCCGGCCTAGGAAGGCGGCGCATGTGGGGGCGGTCTCGTCGGGCAGGTCTTCGGTGTGGGCGAGACGGGCGTGGTCATCGAGGGCGGTGGGGAGGTAGGCCCGGTCCGTGCCGATCTTGTTGCGCCGGCCGTCCGCCCGGCCGAGTGTCTTGTGGCCGCCGCCGTCGGGGATCCGGCCGAGTTCCCTGACGTCGCTGTGGACGAGTTCGCCGGGTCGGGCGTGTCCGTAGCGGCGGACGGGCTCGCCAGGGGCTCGGTCCAGGGCCGCGAGCGGTGGCAGGCCGTGTCGGGTCAGGATGCGGTGGGCGGTCGAGGCGGCGATGCCGCAGCGGGCGGCCAGCCGCAACGGACCGATGCCGTGCTCGCGCCGCAGCCGCAGGACGTGGTCCTCGGTCTCGGCCGGTGTCCTGGCGGTCTGTGGTGGGGGCTGCTGGAGCGGTCGGTCATTCCGGCGACACCCGAAGTCCGGTAGCGGCCGGCCCAACGGGCAGCGGTGGTGCGGCTGACCCGGAAGATTGGTCCGGCGTACGGACAAGCTCACTGCCATCCTCATCGGACCCGGCGCTGAGCAAGGTAGAAGGACTCGTCGGGCCGATGCGTGGTGACGAGCCGGCTCTGCTCTCCGTCGAAGATGCCGGCCAGTACCTCGGCCCCCGCTGGTCCCCATTGAAGAGCCCCCAGCTGGTCGACGTACACGACCGGAACGTCGTGGCTGTCGACCACCTCAGACATGCCGCGGGTCCCGCTCGTGTCCGACCTCGCGTCCAGGTTTCGGTCGAACCACTCCGGCAGCCCCCACGGCTCACTCACCGCATCGCTCATCCCCGCAGACAAGAGATGGGCCCGCGGTCCGTCCCTGCACAAACCTTCTCCGGAGCCCGAGCAGCCCCGCCGAGCTCCGCAACGCACTTTGGCGGCAGCGCACGCCCCTCCCGGAAGTCGGACCGCAGGATCGCGAAGGCGCGAGCCCGTCTCCAGCCGGCTGCTCACCGTGCTGCGGCCCATCACCCGGGAACCGCGCTGGCCGCGATGAACGTCCGGACGGCCGCCGTGCCCTACCTGAAATCGGGAGGCCGCAGGGTTGCCGCTCTGCGATAGTCCCGGGCTGTGATGAGTGCTGAGCCTGTGATTCGGCGTGCGATTGACTCTGATGCGGCCGACATGGCCGACACGTGGCTGCGTTCGTTCAAAACCGCGCTGCCGAACGTGCGCCTCGCGCACGGCGACAACGAGGTCCGGGACTGGTTCTCGTCCGTGGTCGTACCGCGGCACGAAACCTGGGTAGCAACGGCCGTCGGCTCCGTGGTGGGGCTTCTCGTACTCGACGGCGGGGAACTGGAGCAGCTCTACCTGGATCCGTCGTGGCGGGGAAGAGGACTGGGCGACCGGCTCGTGGTCCTGGCCAAGCAGCGGCGGCCGGATGGACTGGGACTGTGGACGTTCCAGGCCAACGGACCCGCTCAACGGTTCTACAAGCGGCACGGGTTCATAGAGGTGCAACGTACCGACGGACTGCGCAATGAGGAGCGCGAGCCGGACGTCCGGTACGTCTGGCGGCCTTAACTTGACGTTTATGGTCCGACGTCGAACGAGGGTCGAACCTGTTCGGTGTTTTCCCAGTTCACCAGCGGTGTGAGACTCCGCGGGCCGATTCTGTGCTGAGCGACAGCGCAGTACGGAGGCCGGGATCATGGGACTGGTCGAGCATGAGGTTCAACGAGACGCGTTCACGGTGGTGGCGGAGTTCCGCTCGGAGTTGTACGCGTGCCTGACCGCACGGAGCGATGCCCTGTTCGAGCTGTGCGACGCGCTGCTATGCACCGACGATCCGGTCCGCACCCTCGTGGACCTGGCGCTCGATCCCGAGCATCGACGCGGGCACGGTGCCTTGTACTCCGGGATCAACCACGGCCGGATTGACCTCGCCCGGCTGAGGCGGGCCCTGACCAGCGTCCCGCTTCCCCGAGCCGGCGACGGACGGCTCGTTCTGGCGGTGGACGTCTCCCCGTGGCTGCGGCCGGACGCCGACACTTCCTCGGACCGCTCCTTCTGCCATACCTTCGGGCGTGGCCTGGGCAAGCACCAGATGGCGCCCGGCTGGCCGTACTCGATCGTCGCCGCCCTGGAGACCGGCCGGACCTCGAGGACCGCACTGCTGGACGCGATCCGGCTGGAACCCGGCGCCGACTTGGCCGCGGTCACCGCCAGCCAGGTCCGAGACGTCGTCCAACGTCTCGTGGACGCCGGCCAGTGGCGTGAGGGCGACCCGGAGGTCCTCGTCGTGCTGGACGCGGGCTACGACGCGCCCCGCATCGCCCATCTCCTGGCCGACCTGCCGGTGGAGGTGCTGGGCCGGCTCCGTTCGGACCGGGTGATGCGCAAGCCCGTTCCGGTGCCGTGGATCTGCCCGCCGCAGGGCGGGCGCCCGCCCAAGCATGGCGGCGAGTTCGTCTTCGGCCGAGCCGAGAGCTGGGGCGAGGTCACCGCGGCGACCGTCACCAACACTGACCGATACGGGACCGCGACCGCGCAGGCATGGGACCGGCTGCACCCCCGGCTGACCCGACGGGCGGCCTGGCTCGACCACGAGGGACCGTTGCCCATCATCGAGGGCACCGTAATCCGGCTGGCAGTCGAAAAACTGCCCAGCGGCGGGGTGAACAAGCCTGCCTGGCTGCGGTGGTCGGGCACCGGCGCCGGCCCCGCCGACGTCGACCGGTGCTGGCAAGCGTTTCTCCGCCGCTTCGACGTGGAACACACGTTTCGGCGGCTCAAGCAGACTCTCGGGTGGACCCGGCCCAAGCTGCGGGACCCGGCGGCGGCAGACCGCTGGACCTGGCTCGTCTTGGCCGCACACGCTCAGCTCCGCCTCGCCCACCCACTCGCACGCGACCTCCGGCGTCCCTGGGAACGACCCGCGGAACCGAACAGACTCACCCCCGCCCGGGTCCGGCGAGGGTTCAGGAACCTGCACGCGAAGACGGGCACGCCGGCCGGTGCACCAAAAACCCACTCGCCCCGGCCCCGGACGCCCGGTCGGCTCGAAGAACCGACAGCCCGCCACCCGCTACGACGTCGGACGCCTCCTCGCCACCGGCGAGCCTACGCCCGCCCCGCTCACCACAAGAAAGGCACCAAACCGCGCCGAGGCAGCAGCCCCGCCAGCCCCGTTCATCGCCACGATCCCGACGATGTTGGATAGCGGCATGGTGAGACGCAAGAAGGAGAAGAAGAAGCGCCCCACCTGGGGCATTCCGAAGGGGATCGTCCTGCTGGCGACACCGGAGGGCTGGCGCTTCATGATCCAACCCGTGGAAGGCGGCATGCTCTGCGGGCGCCTGGACATTCCGATCAACACCGACCCGCAGGACGCGCGAGCCGCTGCGGCAGTCATGGTGGTGGAACTCGCGCGCAACGTCCACGACACCGACATCGAGGTGACCTGGGATCCGCCCACGGAGCCCTGGTCATGGACCGCCCAAGTAACCCTCGCCACGCCGATCGAACCTGCCCCGTCGGGCACCGGAGGTTAAACAGCAAGCTTAACGAGCTCGTGCATGGTTGCCGGTGAAGCGTCGAAGAGTGCAGGTCGGCTCGGTGGTCACTGTGGCTCACGGGCGCCGCGGGTGGCGGTCTGCTGTTGTGAAAGCAGTCCAGCGACGGCTTGGATCGTGTCGCTGAGGTGCTCGCGTCGACCATGGTGGCGAGCCAGTGCCCGCCAGTTCTTGAGGTGTGCGATGCCGTGCTCGACCCGGATCCTGCGTGAGGAGTGCGCCTTGCGCTGGCGCTCGTAGATCTCCTCGTACCAGTCCGGCGGGTTCTTCTTGAACTTGCGGTGCGGTGGTGTCACCACGCGGCCGCCGGTCTGGGCACCCAGGCCCTGGTAGCCGGCGTCGGCGAGGATCTCCACGGCCGGGCCATCGCTCAGGTGCTTGACCAGGCCCAACTGTCGGGCGTGGGTGATGTCGGCGCAGCTTGCCGGCTGGGTGGGACTGCAGAACAGGAGCCTGCCGCCGGCGTCGGTGGGGACCATGGCCTTGACGGTGTTCTGCTTGTTCTTGCCGGAGATGAACTTCTCCCGGTCCTTGCGGCCGACGGCGGGCCGGCGGACCCGGATCTCGGTGCCGACGATGATCCCGGTCTGTCCGCTGGTGCCGAGGTGGTCAATGACTTCGGCGAGGGTGCGGAGCCGGACGCCGGTGGCGATGGTGCAGCCGCGGGCTGCGAGCAGGGGCCGCACCTCGCCGATGGCGCGGGTGATCGTGGACCGGTCGACGCCGAACCAGCAGGCCAGCACGTCGTGAGTGGCACCGTGGCGAAGGTGGACGAGCGCGGCCAGGAGCCGGTCGACAAAGACCAGCTGGTGCTTTGCGCCGGCGCCCACGGCCCGCTTGCGTGGCCTGGCCTCCAGTCCTGCCTGGTGCCGCTCATGCCATAACGGACCTACCTCGGCGACGAGTTCGGCGATCACATCGGCCGACAGACCTGTGATCCGCCGATCGCTGATGATCGCTGCACGAGCCGCTGTCCCCACCACATGAACATGATCAGGGATCAAGATCCAGCACCGCACCGCCAACCATGCACGAGCTCGTAAGGGCTGTCCCGCAACTGCTGGTCACAGCGCTGGCGTGAGGCGGAAACTGCGTAGCTGTGAGGTACTCGGCGTCGGTATCGTCCGGTCTCAGGCCGGACTTACCAGCCGCCTCCCGCCTCCAGAGAGCCATTCACATGACCAGCCAGCGAGCGACGACGACCCTGTGGCGCCCCACCGGCCCCGAGGAGCTGGACCTGGTCCGCGAGCTGAACTGGCGCGCTTGGCCGGCTCGGCTCCCTGAGCAGCCGATCTTCTACCCAGTCCTCAACGAGGACTACGCGATCAAGATCGCGAGGGACTGGAACGTGAAGCACAGCGGTGTCGGCTTCGTCACCCGATTCGAGGTCGAGTCGGAGTGCTTGAGCCGGTACCCCATCCAACAGGCCGGGGGTCGGACGATCCTCGAGCTCTGGGTGCCGGCTGAGGAGTTGGACGACTTCAACGCTCACATTGTCGGCGAGATCCAGGTGGTCCACGAGTTCCGCTGAGCCAGGGCGGCTTGCTGACGGGGCAGGCCGCCCGTCCCGTTCACCGGGTTGAGCCCGCGCTGTTTCGGGAAGCTGGTGACCCTGCCGCACCGTCAAGGCCGTTCCAAGGCCTCCGCCGGCACGATCGCCATCACCGGATATGGGCTGTAAACGCAGAAAAGCCCCGCACCGAACCCGTAAGGGCTGGTGCGGGGCTTTCCCACAATGATTGTTCGGCGGCGTCCTACTCTCCCACAGGGTCCC
>NZ_JBEXPT010000202.1:0-6959 GCF_040612195.1 Streptomyces sp. NPDC006450
GCGTCCGTGTCGTGGCCCTCCACGTCGCCGATCATCACTCCGACCCGGCCCTCGCCCAGCGGGACCACGTCGTACCAGTCGCCGCCGATGTCCCGCCCCATCCGGGCGGCCCGGTACCGCACGGCGATCCGCGCGCCCGCCACCTCCGGGATCCGGCGCGGGAGCATGGCCGTCTGGAGGCCCTCGGCGAGATCGTGCTCCTGCTCGAAGAGCATGGCGCGCTGGAGGCTCTGCGCGATGCCGCTGCCCAGCGCCATCAGGACGTTGCGCTCCTCGGCGTTGAAGTCGCCCTCCCTCGTGTAGAGCAGCCCGAGCGCGCCGACCGGACGGCCCTGCGCAATCAGGGGCAGGTAGACGCCGCTGCGGACGGCCAGCGGCTCGATATACGGCCACACGGCCGGGAAGCGCTCCTGGAACTCCTCGCGGGAGCTGATGAACACCGGCCGCATCGTCCGTACGGCCTCGCTCAGCGGCAGTGGCGCGTCGATCCGCGTGTACTCGGTCTCCGGTACGTACGCGCCCAGCTGCCCCTCCGCGACCAGGTGGATCCGGCCGCCGTCGACGACGCCGAGCATGACGCTGACCGCGCCGAGGTGGCCGAGGGCCTCGGGGTCCTTGAGGACGTCGGTGACGTCGTTGACGGTGCGGGCGTGCGCGAGGATCGCCGTGGTCCGCTCGACGACCCCGGTCATGCGGCGCCGGCCCTCGTCGCGCTCGCCGGCCGCGCCGGGCTCGCCGGGATCGTGGTCGGCGTCGCGGACGATCCCGATGATCCGGTACGGACGCCCGCGCGGGTCCCGCAGGATGCGGCCCTGGACATGGGTCCAGCCCGGCGCTCCGTCCCGGTTTCGGCTGCGTACGTAGGCCCCGTAGTGACTGCGGCCGCCCTTCAGCGCCTGCGCGACCCGCGCGTCGAGCCGGGCCTCCTCGCCGGGTGCGAGGCGGACCCGCAGGCCGGCGGAGGTTCCCGTGAACTCCTCGGGGCGCAGGTCGAGGACCTCGAGGGCGGTGGTGTCCAGAAACATCTGCCCGCTGTCGAGGTCCCAGTCGAAGGTGCCCATGCGGTTGAGCGCGAGGCTCGTGTCCGTCTGGGCAGGCCACTCGACCTGGGGGGTCACTCCCCATTCGGCCACACCTTCAGGGTCTCACTCTTCGGCGGTGCGCGCCGGTCTGCGGGAGCTTGCCGCGGCGGCACGGGGAAGGGCGCGGGTCCGCGGTACGCGAAGGACGGATCCGGCGTGTCGGCGGGTGTCCGGCGCCCCGTGTGCGCCGGCGACCGTTCATGACGCCGAGTGCCGGGACGAAAAGGACCAAAGTCCCGGCCTGTCGCGACTTTTGCCGAATAAGCGACTTGTACGATTTCGCGAAGATCGATCCGTTCATGATCATCTTTACTGGCGTCAGGAACCCCCCGGAACGGGGTGGTTGACGCCCTTGGCTGTGTGGGGTGTGGCTTGTCGCAAGCGCCGAAGACGACCGGAGAGCCGGCCGGAGCGCCGGAGGGAGGGGTCGAAGGAGGACCGGACGCAGGGGCGGAGGAGGAGGGGGCGCGGACCCCGGGCCGGATATCCGCCCCGCTCACCGACCCCACCTCCCCCGACGCCTCCGCCTCAGGCTCAGGCTCAGGCTCAGGCTCAGGCTCCACTGTCGCCGGCCCCCTCGGGGCCCGTAACGGGCGCGGGAGTCTGGTCGTGCGGCCGTACCGGGATCCGCTCGTCCTCGGTCCCCTCTTCCGCGACGAGGAACAGGCCGGCATCCCTGCCACGACCACCGTCCGCCCCGACCGCCGCCGCGGAGGTCACGGACCCGCCGCGCCCGACACGCTGCGGCAGGCCGCCGCACATCCGGCGATACCCCGGCCCGCCCGACCGGCAGCAGAGGCGCGGGCCACCCCGCGGACCGTCCCCTCCGTGCTCGACCCCGAGCTCACCGAACACCCTGCGCGGGCCTGTTCCGGCTGGTGGGCCCTGCTCGCCGCCGCTGTGGCCGCGGCCGGCGCCGCCGTCCTCCCGCGCTTCGGGGAGCTCCGCCCCTCCACCTCCCCCGCCGAGGCCTGGCCCCTGGCCGTCCTCGTGTGCTGCGTGCTCCTCACGCTCGCCGCGCTCGGCGGACTGCGGCGCGGCCGCGCCGGCCAGGCCTGGTCGCTGACCCTCTTCGGCCGCTACCGCGGCACGATCCGGCGTACCGGCCTCATCTGGTCCAACCCGCTGCCCCGGCACACCCGTGTCGACGTACGACTGCGCCACTGGCGCAGCGAGCCGCTCCGCGTCGTCGACTCCGAGGGCACCGCGCTGCGCTCCGTGGTCCTCGTCGTATGGCGGGTCGGGGACACCGCCCGCGCGCTGCTCGCGGTCGACGACCACACCGCGTATCTGAGCGGACAGGTGGAGTCCGCGACCGCCCGGGTGCTCTCCCGGATGCCCGCCGACTCCTTCGGCCAGGAGCCGGCCGGACCGGAAACCCTGCGCGACACCGAGGCCGTGGGCGACGAGCTGACCCGACTGCTCGCCGCCGAATGCAAGGCCGTCGGCGTCGAAGTCTTCTCCGCCCGGCCGCTGCACGTCGAGTACGCCCCCGAGGTCGCCGCCGCGATGCAGCGCCGCCGGGTCGCCTCGATCGACGCCCGGCACCGGGACTCCGTCCTCACCTCCGTGCTCGACGCCGTCGACGACACCGTTCACCGGATGTCGGACCGCGGGCTCGTGAGCCTGGACGACTACGAACGCAAGGCCCTGGTCAAGGACTTGACCGTGGCCTTCTACACGGCGCGCGGCCCTGCCGCCGACGCCCGCTGAAAACACCCCCGATGGATAAGGAACCATGCATGCGCACGCCCGAATTCACCGAAGAAATACCCGACAGCTGTGACTGCGCCGGCTGCGCGCGCGGCACGACGGCCATGAGGGCCGCCGCCGCCCGCCGCCGTCGCTGCACCCTGCGCGGAGCCGTGGTCGCTGCCGTCGGCGCCACGCTGCTGATGGGCACCGGAGCGGCCACCGCGTCCGCCGAACCGGCCCCGGCGCACGCGGGCTGGGACGGCACGAAGTACTGGTACAAGGACACGACCGGCTGGTGGCGCTGGACCCAGCACTACAGCACGTACGTGGCGAACGGCGGCGGTCCCTCGGCCGGCACCTCCTCCTCTTCTTCCTCCCCCTCCTCCGTACGCACCTCCGAGCCGACCTTCCGCGGCCGAGCCGGCTGGGACGCGACGGACCGCGTGTACTGGTACAAGGACGGCACCGGCTGGTGGCGCTGGACCCAGCACAAGGCCAAGTACGAGCGCTTCGCCGGCAGCTCCGGCTCGGGCTCCGGCTCTTCCTCCGGCTCGTCCGGTTCCTCCGGCTCTTCGGGCTCCTCCGGCGCCCCTGTCCGCCAGGGCACGGAGGGCGCCATCTCCTTCGCGAGCCGCCACCTCGGCGACCCGTACGTCTGGGGCGGCAACGGCCCCCGCGGCTGGGACTGCTCGGGCCTGGTCCAGGCCGCGTACCGCTCCGCGGGCATCACCCTCCCCCGCGTGGCCTCCGACCAGTACCGGTCCACCACCCCGATCTCCCGCTCCGAACTGCGGCGCGGAGACCTGGTGTTCTGGACCTCGAACGGCAAGACCTCGGGCATCCACCACGTCGCCGTCTACCTGGGCGGCGGCACGTACATCGAGGCCCCGCGCCCGGGCAAGCAGGTCCGCGTCTCCAGCTTCGGCGCGTACAACCCGAACCTGTACGGGCGCGTCCGCTAGCAGCCGCCCCCGCCCGGCGGCAGTACCGGACCTCCCCCGGGGCCACCGGCCCCGGGGGAGGTCCTCGTGTCGGGCGGGGACCCTACTGGCCACCGCCACCGCTGTCCGTGCCTCCGTCCTGACCCGCGTCGCCACCTTCTTCGGGCGCGACCGGCGAGGGCGACGGCGGGAGCTGCGGCCGTACCGAGGTCACCGGCGGGGTCGGCGGCTCAGGCCGCAGCGAGGTCGCCGGGGGCTCGGGAACCACCGGCGCCGCCGAGGAGATCGTGGGCGGCGCCGGAGTCGGTGGTTCCGACGAGCTCGGCGAGGGCGACGCGGAGGGCGTCGGCGAGGTCACCCGCCGGTCCGCGGACGGCGAGGTGGAGGCCGACTCGGACGGCGACGGGGAGACGGACGGGGAGACCGACTCGGACGGGGATTCCGAGGGCGTCTCCGAAGGCGAGACCGACTCCGACGGAGACTCCGAAGGCGACTCGGACGGGGACTGCGACGGGGAGTCGGTCGGCGACACCGTCGGGGACGGGGACGTGACGGTCGGGGACGGGGAAGTGAGGGTCGGGGACGGCGACGTGAGCGTCGGGGACGGCGACGTGAACGTCGGGGTCGGCGACGGCGGCGGGGTGGTGAAGATCGGGGTCGGGATCACCGGCGGCGGAATCGGCTTGTCGTGCCGCCCGCGGTGGTCGCCCCGGTCACGCTCGAACCAGCGGCTGTCGCGGAAGTCGTAGATCACGAACTTGTTCACGATGGTCACGGACGGCGCGATGACCACCACCCGCGAGGGCTGGTACGAGGTCCAAGGCTGTCCGAACCGCTTCGGGTTGGCCTTCAGTGCCACCGGCGCCCCGAGCGGGTTTCCGCAGGCGCAGCGCACCCGCGGCACCCCGCGGCCGTCGACGAGCACGGCGGTCCCGGACTGGAGCACCGCCTGGTAGCTGGTGGCGCTGCCGTCCCGGTAGCCGTGGTTGGTGACCCGGGTGTCCACCCGGAGCTGAACCGGGGTGAGGGAGCGCAGGTACGCCGGCACGGCCGTCGGCTGGATGCCGAGCGACGAGGCGAACGCCGCGTTCTTGGAGGGCTGCGCCGACAGCACCCTGATCTGCTTCTCGACGTCACAGGCGGGCACGTCCCGCGCGCCCCCGTACAGCTCGGGCGAGGCGCCGCTGACGCTGCGGGTGGCCGTGGTTCCCGTGGAGGACGGGGCCTTCGACTCGGGCTTCGTCTCCGTCGTCGAAGGCGGCGGGCTCTCGGGTGGCGCCGTGGCGTCCTTGGCCGCGGTGGACTCGGTGAACGGGTCCGGCCCGGACGCCGCCACGGGCTGCAGGAAGACCTCGTTGCCCGCGGAGGTGGTGGTGCCCCCGCCACCGGTGGGCCTGGTCAGTACGACGGCCAGGGTCACGGCGGCGGCAAGGGCGACGATCGTGGTGGCGAGCCGGGGAACGGAGCGCCACCACGGCTTGTGCGGGGGCTCGGGGGTCCCGGGGGGCACCCCGCTCCCGGAGCCTCCGGGAGGGGCCGGGGGCGGAGGTGGCGGGGGCCCTTCCCGGCCCCCGGACAGGGGTCCGGAGGGCGGACCCGTGGGGCGCCCGGACGAAGACGACGGCGGCTGCGAGGGCGGCTGTGACGGCTGTGTCGGCCACGGCGGCTGCTGGCCGGAGGGTTGTGTGGTCACGGGCTCTTCTTCCCAGGCGGAGGGGTTCCGGTCCCCTGTGGACGTTCCGCTGCGGGGATCCTGCGGATCCTTCGGGCCTTGCTCCGTGGCGTTCCGCCATGGAACTTCCGCGTATCTCGGGTCATCAGCGGAAATCTCCGGATGTGGTGCACTCCTGGCGACCATTGTGTGCGCCGTCCGGGTGGTGGCCGCAAGCGGAGCTGCCTACGGTGGCAGGGTGAGCCCAACAACGGCACCGGCCGCGCGAGCCTGGCGCGACGCCCTCGTCGCGGTCCTCGCAGGCTTCGCGGTCATGGCGGTCGTCGCCTCCGCGGGGCTCGCACTCGCCGGCGCCGGCGATCTGCCCGGTGGTGCGTTCCCGCACGTGGTGGCCGCCGTCGTCCTGATGGCCGCGGGTGGCTCGGTCGAGGTGACGGGCGGGGCCGGCTTCCTGGCGGGGGCCGCCGCGAGCCTGTCCCTACTCCCCCTCTCCGTCAGCCTGGCCGGCGCGCTGACCACCGGCTGGCTCTTCCTGCGCCCCCTGCACAACCGGGCCGTGGCGGGGGCTCGTGAACTCCTGGCCCGTGCCGCCCCCTTGGTGCTCCTGTGGCTGGTGGCGCTGACCGGCGTCGCGCTGCTGTCGCGCCGGACCTTCGCGATCTCCACCGGCGACTCGATCCTCGGTGACATCGGCGAAGTCCTCGACGCCGGCCCGACGGTGGGCTTCGAGGCCGCGATCCCCGCCAGCCTCGGCTTCGGACTGCTCTGGATCCTGGGCCTGTTGCTGATCGCCCTGCTGGTGTCCCGGCGCGCACCGCTCCCTGCGGGGCTGGTCCGCTTCCACGCGGCGGTGCGTCCGGCGGCGTTCGCCGTGGTCGCGCTGCTCCTCGCGTACGTCGTCGTCGGGATCGGCGTCGGCCTGGTGGTGGCGGCGACCCGGGGGCACGCGGACCGCACCCTGGCGGTGATCCTGCTGGGTCTGCCCAACCTGGTCTGGCCCGCCCTCACGCTCGGCTTCGGCGGGGCCTGGGAGGGGAAGGCCGAGGGGCCGTTCGGGCTGCCCGTACCGCAGGTCCTGGACGAGGTGCTGCGCGCCTCCGGCCGCGGCTCCGGCTCCGCCCCGGACCTGTCCACCATCGACGTGGCCTCGCTCGCGGAGCGGGACTCCCGGGCCTGGTGGCTGGTCGTCCTGGCCGTCGTCCTCCTGCTCGCCACCGGCGCACTGGCCGCCGCCCGCTCGCCCGCGCACGTCCGTCCCTGGCAGCACGCCCTCCACCTGGCCGTCGCCCTGGCGCTGGCCACCCTGGTGGTCTGCCTGCTGGCCCGGATCCAGGCCCAGTTCGGCCTCTCCCTGCTGGGCATCGGAGACGTCGACGACCTCAGCGGCGAGGTGGAGCTGCGCCCCCTGCTCTGGCGCACGGTCGGCCTCGCCTTCCTCGCGGGCGCGGTGGCGGGCTTCCTCGGAGCCCTGCTTCCCCGCCGCCGGGGCGAAAGCGACCCCCGGCGCCCCGCCGACTCCGCCGATCCCACCGCGCGCTGACCCGCTTCCGCGGTGGCCCGGGCCGCCCC
>NZ_JBEXPT010000203.1:0-6872 GCF_040612195.1 Streptomyces sp. NPDC006450
GCCGCCCGTGGTCTTCCGGTCGGTGACGGTCCACCCGACGGGCCGGGGCCGGGGCCGGGGCCTGAGCCCGGGGCCTGAGCCTGAGCCCGGGGCCTGAGCCTGAGCCCGGGGCCTGAGCCCGGGGCCTGAGCCCGGGGCCTGAGCCCGGGCTCGGGGTCCCTCAGCTCCGGCCCGTCGGGTGGACCGTCACCGACCGGAAGACCACGGGCTGCTTGGGCCGCCCGTCGGTCGACCCGTCCGCCGTGCCGTTCGCGGCGATCTTCCGCAGGACGTCCAGCCCGCCGACCACCTTCCCGAACGGGGTCCAGTCGGGCTGCATGCGGACCGCCGGGTCGCCGTAACTGATGAAGAACTGACTGCCGTTGCGGCCGGGCTGCGCCTTGGACAGTGCGACGGTGCCCGCCGGGTAGGCGGCGCCGCTCAGGTTCTCGTCGGGGAAGTAGTAGCCGGGGTCGGCCGCGCCCCGGCCGGCGGGGTCGCCGCATTCCAGTACGAAGATCACGCTCGTGGTGACCCGGTGGCACGCGCTGTTGTCGAAGTACTTCCTCCCGGCGAGGAAGGCGAACGAGGTGGTGGCGCAGGGGGCGGCCTCGGTGAACGCCTCGATGGTGACCTTGCCCTGGTCGGTGACCAGCTCGGCCGTGTACGGGCGGGCCCGCGCGGGGTCGTGCACGGGTACCCCACCGGCGCCGGCGGTGGTCCGCGTGTACGCACACGCGGCCGCGGCCGCGGCCGGGTCGGCGGCCGGCTTGGAGTCGTGCGGGGTTCCCGTGAGGGACTGGGCCGTCCAGATCAGCCCGGAACAGGCGGCGGCCACCGTGACGGCGGTGGCCGCCTTCCGTACGGCCGGGCGGCGCAGACCGCGTCCGGCGCCTGCTGCCGGGGCGGCTCCGGCCCCGGTGCCCGGTGCCGGGCCGGTTCCTGGTGCGGGGGTCGTGTCCGGCGCAGGCGCCGGTTCCGCCGTGGCCGGTCCGGCCGATCCTTCGGGGGCCGGTCCGGGCTTCCCGTCGGTCCAGTTCATCCGAGCCTCGCATTCGGTGGGAGACCCCCCGGGGTGACGCGCAGAGCGTACCGAGACGGCTTCAGGAATCCGGAGAGGCGCGGGGGCGGCCCCGGGGCGGGATCGGGCCCGCTCCGCCGGGGAGGCGGCCGGCTTCGGCCAGGGCGCGGCGGAGCAGGAACTCGATCTGCGCGTTGGCGCTGCGCAGTTCCTCCCCGGCCCACCGCGCGAGCGCGTCGTGCACCTGCGGGTCGAGCCGCAGCAGCACCTGCTTGCGTGCCTGCCGCCCGGCCGCCTTGGGGGCCGCCGCGGGCCCTTCGCCCGCACCGGAACCGCCCGCACCGGAACCGGCTGCCCCGGACCCGGCTGCCCCGGACCCGGCTGCCCCGGAACCGGCCGGGCCCGTGGGGGCACGGTCGGCGGGGGAGTCCGTGCCGTCGTCGGGGATCACTGGTAGAGGGTGCCCGTGTTGATGACCGGCTGGGCCGCGCGGTCGCCGCACAGGACCACCATCAGGTTGGACACCATCGCCGCCTTCCGTTCCGGGTCGAGGTCCACGATCTCCTGCTCCGCGAGACGGGTCAGGGCGAGCTCGACCATACCGACCGCGCCCTCGACGATCTGCTTGCGCGCCGCGACGATCGCCCCCGCCTGCTGCCGCTGGAGCATCGCGGAGGCGATTTCCGGGGCGTACGCGAGGTGGGTGAAGCGGGACTCGATGATGTGGACACCGGCCGCCTCGACGCGGGCGGACAGTTCGGCGGCGAGCTTCTCGGTGATCTCCTCGGCGTTGCCGCGCAGCGACAGGCCGCCGTCCTCGTGGGCGTCGTAGGGGTACTCGATCGCGATGTGCCGGACGGCCGCCTCGGTCTGCGTCTCGACGAACTCGGTGAAGTCGTCGACCTCGAAGACGGCCCGCGCGGTGTCCTCGACCCGCCACACCACCACGGCCGCCAGCTCGATCGGGTTGCCGTAGGCGTCGTTGACCTTCATGACGGCCGTCTCGTGGTTCCTCACCCGGGTGGACAGGGGCCGCCGGGAGGTCAGCGGGTTGACCCAGCGCAGTCCGTCGGTGCGGACGGTGCCGCGGTAGCGGCCGAACAGCTGGACCACGCGGGCCTCGCCCGGCGCGACCGTGTTCAGTCCGCCCATGGCGATGAGGGCGGCGAGTGCCAGGACGACGCCCGCCGCTATCAGGCCCACCTTGGCCCCGTCGGTTGCGGACACCGCGCCGAGGACCGTCAGGCCCGCCCCGCCCGCCACTCCCGCCAGGCCGAGCAGCAGCGCGAGCCCGCCGCCCACGCTCCGCGCGGGGAACTCCCGTACGCCGCTCTCGGTGCCGCCGCCCGTGGTGTTCGTCATCATCTGCCCCGTTTCCTTCCATGGCGGCCAGTCGGGCCGCTTATCAAAGTGATATCACTTTTTTGGATCCAACGGGAGTCGGCTCAACGGCGGGTGCAGGGTGGGTGGGGGGTGGGTGAGGGGCGGGTGGCGGGAAGTGCGGCGTGGAGGCCGGCAACCTCCGGGCCTCCGGTTGCGTCGGTTCCGGTGGGATGGGTGCTCATTGTCACGTCCGAATTGCCCGGTATGAGTATCGGGTAGCCGGATTTTGTCACAGCCTGCGGTGTTAGCTTTCTGAGCTGACGTCGGGGGGTTATCGAGCGGAGCGGGAGCGATGGGCCGAGCAGAAGCGCGAAGGGCGCAGCAGCAGCGCGGTGCGCGACGAGCGCCGAGCGGGCGCGGACGCGGCAAGGGCAAGGGCGGGAAACCGACCGGCATACGCCGCTTCTTCACGTGGAAGAAGGTGCTCGGCACCTTCTTCGGGACGGTGCTGCTCGGCATGGCGGCCCTGATCGGCCTCTACTTCTACGTCGAACCGCCGGACCCGAACGCCGACGCGCTGACGCAGAACAACGTCTACAAGCTCTCCGACGGCACGGTCATGGCCCGCGTCGGCGCGATGAACCGTCAGATCGTCTCGATCGAGAAGATCCCGGCCGACGTGCAGACGGCCTTCATCGCGATCGAGAACAAGTCCTTCTACAGCGACCGGGGCGTCGACCTCAAGGGCATCGGCCGTGGCCTGTTCAACACCGTCACCGGCAAGGGCAAGGCCGGCGGTTCGACGATCACCCAGCAGTACGTCAAGAACTTCTACCTGACGCAGGACCAGACGCCGACCCGCAAACTGAAGGAGCTGATCATCTCCCTCAAGGTCGACCAGGAGATGGAGAAGCCGCAGATCCTCGCGGGTTACCTCAACACCAACTTCTACGGCCGCAACGCGTACGGCATCCAGGCCGCGGCCCAGGCCTACTACGGGGTCGACGCCGACAAGCTGACCCTGGAGCAGGGCGCGTACCTCGCCGCCGTCCTCCAGGCCCCCAGCCAGTACGACTGGGCGACCGCCGGCCCGAACGGCAAGAAGCTGGTCATGATCCGCTTCAACGGCGTCCTCGACAACATGGTCGAGATGGGCAAGCTGGACCCGGCCAAGCGCCAGCAGCTGAAGTTCCAGGAGCCGATCAAGCCCAAGGCGGCCGCAGGCTCCGAGGGCCAGAAGGGCTACCTGATCCAGGCCGCCGACGAGGAGCTCAAGCGGCAGACCGGCATGACCGACGGTCAGCTCAAGGCCGGCGGCTGGGAGATCACCCTCTCCATCGACCCGAAGAAGCAGGCGGCGCTGGAGAAGGCCGTCCAGGACGAGCTGGAATCCAAGCTCGACCGCAAGGGCCGCCCCGTCGACGCCGCCGTGCAGGCGGGCGCCACCTCCGTGGACCCGAAGACCGGCATGATCGTCGCGATGTACGGCGGCACCGGGCAGAGCGAGCAGTGGGCCAGCAACGCCCTGCGCAAGGACTTCCAGCCGGGCTCGACCTTCAAGCCGGTGGTGCTCGCCTCCGCCCTGGAGCGCAAGGCGAGCACGCAGGAGGGCAAGCCGATCACTCCCAACACGCTCTACGACGGCACCAGCAAGCGCCCCGTGGTCGGCAGCGACACCCCGTTCAACCCGCAGAACCAGGACGACCGCGACTACGGCAACCCGATGATGACGGTGCAGTCCGCCACCAACTCCTCGGTGAACTCCGTGTACGCGCAGATGATCGTGGACGTCGGACCGAGGAACGTGAAGGCGACCGCCCTCGAACTCGGCATGCAGGACCGCGACGGCTGGCCCGCGGACAAGCCGGCCATGTCGCTCGGCACCATGAGCGCCGACACCCTGGAGATGGCCGGCGTCTACGCCACCTTCGACAACCACGGCAAGAAGGTCACGCCGAGCATCATCAAGTCCGCCGAGCACGCGACCCGCGAGTACAAGCCGGTCCGCGCCGTCGGCGACGGGGCCATCAGCCGCAAGACCGCCGACACCGTCACCAAGGTGCTCACCGGCGTCGTCGAGGACGGCTCCGGCCAGGCCGTGAAGAGCTCGGCCTACGAGGCCGCGGGCAAGACCGGCACCACCGAGAAGAACGTGGCCGCCTGGTTCACCGGGTTCACCCCGGAACTGGTCACCGTCGTCGCGATGTTCGGAGACGAGCCCGGCACCCACACCCAGACCAGCCTGACCGGTACCGCCGGCGGCGGACGCGCGGGCGGCTCCAGCTTCCCGGCCGCGATCTGGAAGCAGTACACCCTCGACGCGCTCAAGGGCGTCGACACGGGCTCCTTCGACCTCGACGAGGCGGACATGGGCAAGGTCCAGTCGTCGAGCCCCAGCACCTCTCCGTCGAGCACTCCGAGCCAGTCCGCGAGTTCGCAGCCGCCGAGCAGCACCTCGTCGCCGAGCCGGACGCCGAGCCGGACGCCGAGCGGGACGCCGAGCGGAACGCCCAGCGGGACGCCCAGCCGGACGCCGAGCAAGACGCCGACCCCGACCGCGTCGTCGTCGAAGTCGAACACGCCGAAGCCCCCGCTGCCCGAAGAGGGGCCCGAACGGTAGGCACCGCAGAACCCGTACCCGTACACACCACTGCCCCGCGGCTTCGTGCCGGCGGGGCAGTGGTGTGGACGGGCACGGGTGGCGGCCCGGTCAGCGGCCGTCCGGCTTGCCCGGCGCGCCCGGTGCGGGCGGCAGGGCCAGCTCGAACCAGACGACCTTGCCGCTGCTCAGCCGGGTGGCGCCCCAGCGGCGGGCCATCCGGTTCACCAGGAACAGGCCGCGGCCGCCCTCGTCGTCGTCCCGGGCCCGGCGCTGGCGCGGGAGCTGCGGGGAGTCGTCGCCGACCTCGCAGCGCAGTACGTCCGTCCGCAGGAGGCGCAGGGTCACGGGCCGCTCGGCGTACCGCACGGCATTCGTCACGACCTCGCTGACCAGCAGCTCCAGGGAGTCCTCCAGCTCCTCCAGACCCCAGCGCGCCAGCGCGCGGCGGGCGAACCGGCGGGCCCGGCCCGGAGCGGTCTCCTCCGGGTCCAGGAACCAGTACGCCACGTCGCTGGGCGCGATCCCGTCGAACCGGGCCGCGAGCAGCGCGATGTCGTCGTCCCGGTCACCCGGCCCGAGCATGTCCAGGATGTCGTCGCACAGGGCCTCCAGCGGCGGCGGGTGGTCCAGGCCCGTCAGCTGCGCGGTGGTGGCAAGGCGTTCGCGGAGCTGCTCGATGCCGGTCCAGACGTCCCGCAGCCGGGACTCGACGAGGCCGTCGGTGTACAGCACGAGGGTGGCCCCGGCCGGGGCGTCCAGCTCCACGGCCTCGAAGTCCACGCCGCCGACGCCGATGGGTGCGCCGGGGGGTACGCGCAGCACCTCGGCGCGGCCCCCCAGGTGCAGCAGGACCGGCGGCGGGTGGCCGGCGTTGGCGATGGTGATCCGGTGCGAGACCGGGTCGTAGACGGCGTAGAGGCAGGTGGCCATCCGGTCGGAGCCCAGGCGCTGCGCCTGCTCGTCCAGGTGGTGCAGGACCTCGGCGGGCGGCAGGTCGAGCTGCGCCAGCGTCTGGGCCGTCGTACGGAGCTGCCCCATGATCGCGGCGGAGGTCATGGAGTGGCCCATGACGTCGCCGACGACGAGTGCTACCCGGCTGCCGGGCAGGGGTATGGCGTCGTACCAGTCGCCGCCGACCCGGGCCGTCTCGGCGGCGGGCAGATAACGGCTGGCGAGGCGGACCCCGGTGGGCTGGGGAAGGCTGTCGGGCAGCATCGTGCGCTGGAGCTCGTCGGCGATGTAGGCCTCGCGGCCGTAGAGCACGGCCTTGTCGATGCCCAGCGCCGTGTGGGTGGCGAGCTGCGCGGCGACCAGCAGGTCGTTCGTCTCGAAGGCCGGCCGCTCCGGGGTGCGCAGGAACACCGCCGCGCCGATGACGCGGCGGCGGCCCCGCAGCGGCGCGAGGATGGCCCGCTGGCCGCGCGGGACCGGGTGGTCCGCGCCCAGCAGCTCCGGCAGGGCGGCGCGGGCGGCGGCGGAGGACCCGAAGACGGGCCGTACGCCGCGCAGCACCTCGGCCAGCGCCCCGCCGGGGCGGATCTCGCAGAGCTCGGCCGCGGGCAGGTCACCCTGCGGGCCGATCAGGGCGAGCTGGCTGAAGTCGAGCTCGCCGTCGGGGGTCATCGCGCCGGCGATGCCGCCCCCGGCTCCCGTGAACTCGTCGATCGGCCGGAGCCGGTCGGTGCGGCGCAGCCTTAAAACGACCGGTCCGACGGGCCGCTCGTCGCCGACGGGCAGCGGATCGCGCAGGTAGACGAGGATGGCGTCGGAGAAGGTGGGCACCGTGGCCCGGCACAGGCCGAGCACGATCTCGTCGAGGTCGATCCCGCGCGCGATCCGCCGGGTGGCCGCTCCGACGAACCGCAGCCGGTCGCCCTCCCGCCGCGCGATGGTCGCGTCGACCCCGATGCCGCTCACGGGTCCGGACGCGGAGCCGGACCCGCCGAC
>NZ_JBEXPT010000204.1:0-6793 GCF_040612195.1 Streptomyces sp. NPDC006450
CCGCACGGAAGCTTCCGTGCGGGGGCCGGCATACGTCTGTCAGCGGGGGCGTCTGAGCGGGGGGTCCGTCAGCGGGGGCGTCTAGCCCCGCGTCGGAACCGAAAACGGAGTCCTGTGGGACGGCCTCCCCGTCCGGCCGGCGGGCCGCAGGAGCAGGGACAGCACCACCGCCGAGACCAGCGCGCCGCCGACGAGGGTCGCGAAGAGGGTGTTGTGCCCGGGGCCCAGCGCGGTGTGCGTCAGATAGGCCCCGAAGAGGGCGCCCGCCGCGCCGCTCGCCAGCACCGTTCGCGGAGAGGGCAGCCGCGGGCCGAACGCACGGACGGCCGCCGCGGCCAGGGCCAGGCCCAGGAGAGCGGAGCCGAGCGCCTCGATCAGCAGCATGGGGAATCCTCTCGAACGTCGGACGTACCGGGGCGTACCGGGAGCGTGGTGCCTAGAGCGCTCCTACCCGAAGCGGAGGAAACGGAAACGGCCCGGCGGGTCGTCCACCGGGCCGTTCTCGGTACTTCGGGTACTGCGGGTGCCCCGTGGTGCTCGGAGCGCTCGGCTCAGAGCGCGCCGAAGCCGACCTTGCGCGCGCTGGGCTCGCCCAGGTCGACGTACGACAGGCGCTCGGACGGCACCAGGACCTTGCGGCCCTTGATGTCCGTGAGGCTCAGCAGCGGCGCCGAGCCGGACAGGGCGGCGGTGACGATGCTCTCCAGCTCCTCGGCACTCAGGTCGCTCTCGAGCACGATCTCCCGGGGTGCGTGCTGCACGCCGATCTTGACCTCCACGGCCTTGTCCCTCCGACGGTCCGGTTCGCGCGATCTGCCGCGCCGTTACCCGGTCCACATTAGCCCGGAGAGACGACGTGTCCGCCGCGCGCCGGAAACGCTCGCAGCGAACAGCCGCCGGTCAGACCGGCGGGGACCGCCGGGGCCGGCCCGGAGAGCCGGGCCGGCGCAGGTCAGGCGTCCGTCGGGTGCAGCGGGAAGCCGGCGATTCCGCGCCAGGCGAGGGAGGTCAGCAGGCCCACCGCGGTGTCACGGGCGACCGGGCTCTCGCTCGACAGCCAGTACCGGGCCACGACCTGCGAGACCCCGCCCAGGCCCACGGCCAGCAGCATCGACTCGTCCTTCGAGAGGCCGGTGTCCTCGGCGATGACGTCCGAGATGGCCTCGGCGCACTGCAGCGAGACGCGGTCGACGCGCTCGCGGACCGCCGGCTCGTTCGTGAGGTCGGACTCGAAGACCAGCCGGAAGGCGCCGCCCTCGTCCTCGACGTACGCGAAGTAGGCGTCCATGGTCGCGGCGACGCGCATCTTGTTGTCGTTCGTCGACGCGAGCGCCGTGCGCACGGCGAGCAGCAGGGCCTCGCAGTGCTGGTCCAGGAGCGCCAGGTAGAGGTCGAGTTTGCCGGGGAAGTGCTGGTAGAGCACCGGCTTGCTGACTCCGGCACGCTCCGCGATGTCGTCCATGGCCGCTGCGTGGTAACCCTGCGCGACGAAGACCTCCTGGGCTGCGCCCAGAAGCTGGTTGCGCCGGGCCCGGCGCGGAAGTCGCGTGCCCCGCGGACGCGCTGCCTCGGTCTGCTCGATGGCTGTCACGCCGCCTCCCACTTTCTTTAGAACACAATGCGCCTTGCGTCGCGCGGCCATCGTACTTTTCGGTAACCGAATCTGGAGGGTTCAAGCCGAGTTTTCTCGCGGTACGGACCGCCGGTCACCTGCCGGAGATGCTGGTCAGCGCTTGCTCAGCGGTAATCGTCCTCGTCCAGGGCCACCACCCGGGTCTGCTCGGCGGCGTCCCCGTCGGAGGCTTCGCGCTGGCCCACGGGGGTCAGCGGATCGTCCTCGACCGGATTCAACTCCGCGTTCTGCTCCGCCGCGTCCGCCTCGGGGGCTTCCACATCGAGGTTTTCCGGCAGCTCTGACTGGAAGGTGTCCGGTTCCGCAGGGTCGACAGTCATGGAACACCCCTTTCCACCTACGAGCCTAGGAGGATCGCGCATACCCCGCTAGGCGGCTCCGCAAGCATCTGTGACGGCGAACACAAGGGGAGCCGCGTGATCGTCTCGTAACATTGCCCCATGTCTTCGACCGAGCTGCCGGGCGTACGGTCCACCGCCGCGTCGTCTTCCCAGGTGGGAGCCGTGCGAGTGGCCGAAGGGGAGCAGCTGCGCACCGACCGGCTGCCCGGGCTGGAAATGACCGTACGGTTCCGCCCCGCGGTCCGGGCCGGTCTGCCGCCCGCGCTCTTCGTCCACGGGCTCGGCGGATCCTCGCAGAACTGGTCCGCGCTGATGGCGCGCTTGGCCGACCACGTCGACGGCGAGGCCGTGGACCTGCCCGGTTTCGGCTGGTCCCCGCCACCCGCCGACCGGGACTACTCCGTGACCGGCCTCGCCCGCGTCGTGATCCGCCACCTCGACGCCGCCGGACGCGGACCGGTGCACCTGTTCGGCAACTCCCTCGGAGGGGCCATCTCGACCCGGGTCGCGGCCGTCCGGCCCGATCTGGTGCGCACGCTGACGCTGGTCTCCCCGGCCCTGCCCGAACTGCGCGTGCAGAGATCGGCCGTGCCGACCGCCCTGCTCGCCGCACCCGGCATGGCCGGGCTCCTCGACCGGCTCACCCGCGGTCTGAGCGCCGAGCGGCGCACCCGGGGGCTGACGGACCTCCTGTACGGCGACCCCTCCCGGGTGAAGCCCGAGGTGTTCGAGGCGGCCGTCGAGGAAATGGAACGGCGGCTCGCGCTGCCGTACTTCTGGGACGCGCTGAGCCGTTCCTCGCGCGGCATCGTCGACGCGTACACCCTCGGCGGGCAGCACGGACTGTGGCGCCAGGCGCAGCGGGTGCTCGCACCGACCCTGCTGGTCTACGGTGGCCGGGACCAACTCGTCTCGTACCGTATGGCGCGCAAGGCCGCCGCTGCCTTCCGGGGTTCGCGGTTGCTGACGCTGCCCGAGGCGGGGCACGTGGCGATGATGGAGTACCCCGAGGTGGTCGCGGCCGCCTTCCGGGAGCTGCTGGAGGCCACGGGCGGCGGGGACACCGCGCACACCATGAATACCGACGAGGACGGCAAGGGCTGAGACGTGGGACGACATAGTCGCAAGGAGCCCGCCCCGGCTTCCGGCCCCGGCCATCCGCAGCCGGCCGAACGGGCCGGTGTCCGGGCCTCCGCCCCGGCCCCGGCCGGGTGGGCCGAGCCGGCCGCCGCCCCGCGCGGGTACGCGGCCCCGCCGCGCCACGAGCCGGTGTCCGGCGCGCGCGGCGGCCATCCCGAACAGCACGAGCCCGGCGGAGCCTGGGGTGCGGCCGCCGGTACCGCCGTGACCTACGGGGACTGGCGCGGGGCCCCGCGCACCCGGCCGGCGCCCGGCACGGGCGCACCCGCCCCGGTCTACGGCGGCCCGGTCTACGACACCCCGGTCTACGACACCCCGGTCTACGACACCCCGTCCCATGGCGCCCCGTCCTACGGCGCCCCCGTCTACGAGACCCCGGCCTTCGGTACCCCCGCGGTCGGCTTCCCGCAGGTCACCCTCGACCCGCCGATGACCGCGACGGGCTCGCACCGCCGGATCCCCGTCCACGAGGACGCCTTCGCCACGACCGGCTCCCACCGCGCCTTCCCGGTGGCCGAGGACGCCTTCACCGCGACGGGCTCGCACCGCCGGATCCCGGTCCACGAGGACGCCTTCGCCGCGACGGGCTCCCACCGCGTGGTCCCCGCCGTCGAGGACCTCTTCACCGAGGACGCCTTCACCGCCACCGGGTCGCGCCGCCGGATCCCCGCGCCGCGTACGCCGGTCGATGCCCCCGTCGAGGAGGCGCCCGAGGCAGGGCGCGGCGTCAAGGGCCGTACGTACGCCGGGATGGCCGCCGCGGCCGTCACCGTCGTGCTCGCCGTCGTCGTCGCGGGCCAGGCGGCCTCCGAGAACGACAGCGCCAAGAACGACGTCCGCGCCGCCGACGACGGCAACCGCCACACCACGCAGGGCAACTCCGCGGCCTCCCGCTCCGACGGGCGGCCCACTCCGGACGCCTCCGCGGCGATCAAGGCCGCGCCGGAGCTGACGTACGACCAGAAGATGGCGCAGCAGTTCCCGATCGACGCGAAGCTGAAGGGCTCCGGCGCCTTCGACACCGTGCCCGGTGTGGCGCAGGGGCCCGGCAAGGGGCAGGTGGTCCGTTACCGGGTCGACGTGGAGCAGGGGCTCGGCCTGGACGCGCAGTTGTTCGCCGAGGCCGTGCACCGCACGCTGAACGACGACCGGAGCTGGGGCCACGGCGGTACGAAGACCTTCGAGCGGGTGCCGGGCGGCGAGGCCGATTTCGTGATCACGCTCGCCAGCCCCGGGACCACCGGCGTCTGGTGCAAGAAGTCTGGGCTCGACACCACCATCGACAACGTCTCCTGCGACTCCGCGTCGACCGACCGCGTGATGATCAACGCCTACCGCTGGTCGCAGGGTTCGGCGACGTACGGCGCCGACCAGATGTTCGCCTACCGCCAGATGCTGATCAACCACGAGGTCGGCCACCGGCTCGGCCACGGCCACGTGAGCTGCCAGACACCGGGCGCGCTCGCCCCGATCATGCAGCAGCAGACGAAGTCCCTGGACATCAACGACATCCAGTGCAAGCCCAACCCCTGGGTGTATCCGGGTAGTTGATCATCCGCGTTGACAAGCCGTCCGATGGTCGGTCATTGTTCTCCGCATGTCGCACCTTCACACCACCACCGCGAGCGCCGCCCTTGAGCTGGCGCTGCTTGGTGTGACCGCGCACAGCGTGGCCGACATCTTCTGTCGCTGACGCCTCCCTGAGCGCGCGACGTCCTGCCTTCTCCGTCGTTCCGCCGCGCCCGGGGCCCTTTCGCCCGCAGGTGCGGCGTCTTCCTTCCTCCGTCCCCGCCGTCGGCATGCCGCCGACCGCGCCGACGTGGACCGCTGCCCCTCGCGTGGCCTTTTCCGCATCTCCCTTCACGCCGAGAGGTCCCTTTTCCCATGGCCCGTCAGTCCCTCATATCGATCCGCGTGGCCGCGGTCGCCGTCAGCGTCGTTCTGGCCGGGGGCGCCGCCGCCTGCGGGCCCCAGGACGGCGCGGACAAGGCCTCCACCGGCGACAAGCCGGGCGCCGCCGGGGCCGCCCCGCAGAAGGGCGGCACCCTGACCGTCCTCAACAACGAACCGCAGAGCGACTTCGACCCGGCCCGCCTGTACACCTCCGGCGGCGGCAACGTCCCCTCGCTCGTCTTCCGCACGCTCACCACCCGCAACCGCGAAGCGGGCCCGGCCGGCGCCAAGGTGGTGCCCGACCTCGCCACCGACCTCGGCAAGCCCAACGCCGATGCCACCGAGTGGACGTACACGCTCAAGGACGGGCTGAAGTACGAGGACGGCTCGCCCATCACCACCGCCGACATCAAGTACGGCATCGAGCGGTCCTTCGCCGCCGAGCTGTCGGGCGGAGCCCCGTACCTGCGCGACTGGCTGGTCGGCGGCGAGACGTACGAGGGCCCGTACAAGGACGGCGGCAAGGGGCTCGAGTCGATCGTCGTGCCCGACGCGAAGACGATCGTCTTCAAACTCCGCAAGCCCGAGGGCGAGTTCCCCTTCCTCGCCACGCAGACGCAGTTCGCGCCCGTGCCCAAGGCCAAGGACACCGGGGTCACGTACGAGGAGCACCCGGTCTCCTCGGGCCCGTACAAGGTCGTCAAGAACGACAACGACGGCGAACACCTCACCCTGGAGCGCAACGAGAACTGGGACGAGAAGACCGACGAGGAGCGCAAGGCCTACCCGGACAAGATCGACGTCCGCTCCGGGCTCGACGCGGCGGTCATCAACCAGCGCCTGTCCACCAGCTCCGGCGCCGACGCGGCCGCGGTCACCACCGACACCAACCTGGGTCCGGCGGAGCTCGCCCAGATCGGAGACGACAAGGAGCTGAGCGGGCGGGTCGGCACCGGGCACTTCGGCTACGTCAACTACCTGGCCTTCAACCCGAAGATCGCCCCCTTCGACAACCCGAAGGTCCGCCAGGCCGTCTCCTACGCGATCAACCGCACCAGCGTGATCAACGCGGCCGGCGGCTCCGCCCTCGCCGAGCCCGCCACCACCTTCCTGCCCGAGCAGGAGGCCTTCGGCTTCACCACGTACGACCACTTCCCGGCCGGGAAGACCGGAGACCCGGCCAAAGCCAAGGAACTGCTGGCCGAGGCGGGCTTCAAGGACGGGCTGACCATCACGCTCACCCACTCCAACGCCCAGAACCGGCAGACCAGCCCCGAGGTCGCCACCGCCGTGCAGCAGGCGCTCGCCGCCGCCGGGATCACCGTCAAGCTGGAGGGGCTGGAGAACAACGCCTTCAACGAGAAGCGCTGGAACGTCAAGAACACCCCCGGCTTCTTCCTCTCCCGCTGGGGCGCCGACTGGCCGTCCGGCGCACCTTTCCTCGCGCCGATCTTCGACGGCCGCCAGATCGTCACCAACGGCAGCAACTACAACCACGCCCAGCTCGACGACCCGGCCGTCAACACCGAGATCGACGAGATCGCCAAGCTCACCGACCTCGCGGCGGCCGGCAAGCGCTGGGGCGCCCTCGACAAGAAGATCGGTGAGCAGGCGCTCGACGTCCCGCTCTTCCACCCGGTCTACAAGCGCCTCGTCGGCAAGGACGTCAAGAACGTCGTCATCAGCGACTGGACCGGCGTCCTCGACATCTCGCAGGTTGCCGTCAAGTGACCCTCCTCGCCGACCGGCCGGCGGCCGGGCCCGGGGCGACCGCCCCGGGCCCGGC
>NZ_JBEXPT010000205.1:0-6775 GCF_040612195.1 Streptomyces sp. NPDC006450
GCCGGATCCACCGGAGCGACCCCTGCGGGATCACTCCGGTGGATCCGGTCTCACACTCCGACCGCGACCGGAGCGGCGGCGGCCGCCTTCTTCACGAAGGGGAGGATCTGGTCGACGGCCCTGCGCGAGGTCATCATGCAGACACCGACACCCACGCCGTCGTACACCGCACCGCACACCGCGAGTCCGGGCTGGGTCGCCACGGTCTCCCGGATCAGCCGCACCCGGTCCACGTGGCCCACGGTGTACTGCGGCAGGGCGCTCTCCCAGCGGCTCACGCGGGACGCCACCGGAGCACCGGTCACGCCGGTGGCCTCGGCGAGCTCGGCCGTCGCCAGCGCGACCAGGTCCGCGTCGTCGCGCTGCAGGATGTGCTCCTCGCCGAACCGTCCGAGCGAGCAGCGCACGATCTCCACCTCGCCCGCCAGGTGCGGCCACTTCACCGTGGTGAAGGTGACCTCCTTGACGGCCTTGCCCTCCTCGGCCGGCACCCGGTAGCCGGCGTAGCCGCGGCCCGAGAGCCCGCCCGGGAACGCCGAGCGCGGGAAGGCGAGCGTGACCATGGCCACGCTGGAGTACGGCACCTCGGTGAGCGCCGAGACGGCGGCGGACGTACCCGGGACCCCGGCGAGCAGGCTGCTCGTCGGACCGGCCGGGGTGGCGATGACGACCGCGTCGGCGTGGATGACCTCCGGGTCGGCGGCCGACCCCACGGTCACCTGCCAGCCGTCACCGCTGCGCGCGAGGTCCCGGACGGGGGTTCCGGTGCGCAGGACCGTGTCCGGCGCGGCGTCCAGTACCTGCGAGATGATCGCCGCGGGCAGCGTGCCGAAGCCGCCCTCGAGGGTGGCGACGCTCACCGGCGGGGGCTTCTCGCCCTCCTGCAGGTGCGGCACCAGCGAGCCGGCCGCGTCCGCGAGCGAGATGTGATCGCGGGACGACCGCGCCAGCGGGGTCAGGGTGGCCTCGAACGACAGGTCCGCGGCACGCCCGGCGAACACACCGGCGAGGAACGGCTCGACGAGGCGGTCCACGACCTCCTGGCCGAACCGCCCGCCGACGAAGGACGCGACCGAGACGTCGCCCTCCAGGTCGAACGAGGGCAGCACGAGGTCCTGCCGCGCCCGCTCCATGCCCTCGTCGGACAGCACTCCGGACCGGGCGAGGTCGTCCATGTCACAGGGCACACCCATGAACTGACGGTCGGGCTGGTGCTTGATCGCGCCCTGGGTCCAGATCGCCGACGCGGTGACGGGGCCCGCCGACACGATCTGCTCGCCGAGTCCCGCCTCCTTGATCAGGCCGGTCGTCTTCTTGCGGTTGGCGTACAGCGACTCGGCGCCCTCGTCGACCGCGACCCCAGCCACGTCGGAGACCAGCAGCTTCCCGCCCAGCCGGGACGAGCTCTCAAGGAGCGTCACGCGCACCGGCTCGTTCCGCAGGTGGAACGCCGCCGCCAGCCCCGAGATCCCGCCACCGACGATGACCACGTGGGGCTTACCGCTCGCCTGAGCCTGTTCGCTCCCAGTCATTCCACCAGCTCCTTCATGGTTACGGTGTCGTAAGGCCCGTACGGTCGGCGCCGAGACAGGCGTGGGCAGTCTCGCGGAGCGCCCCGGAACGCGGGTGGAGGGCGCCTAGAAGGCGGGCCCATCTGTCGCAATTGCGTGCCGACCGGCCGTTCGACCGCGGATTTTCGGCACTTGAACAGGGAGCTCCGACGGCATCATCGGAGGTGCCCAGGCGTTTGCTTTTCGTACCGTGAACGTATTAATTCATTGCTTGAAAACCGGGCGCACGACGTTCCGCTCGCCGCCTCTGGGTATCCGGCGAAGTGGCGTTCCGGGGGCAGTGGAACCCGGACCTCACGAAAGGGAAAAACGTGCCGTTCGAGAAGGTCGCGCTCATCACGGGCGCCAACAAGGGCATCGGATTCGCCATCGCGCGGCAACTCGGCGAGCAGAGGATCACCGTTCTCATCGGCGCCCGCGACGAGGTCCTCGGCAAGCAGGCCGCGGACGAGCTGGCGGACGAGGGCGTCACGGCCGTGCCGCTGCGGCTCGACGTGACGGACCCGGCCTCCGTGGAGGAGGCGGCCCGCGAGATCGAGCGGCGGTTCGGACGCCTGGACATCCTGGTGAACAACGCCGGCATCGCGGGCGGCTTCACCGGGACGCCCAGCGAGGCGACCGCCGCCGACCTGCGGGAGGTCTTCGAGACCAACGTGTTCGGCGTGGTCACCGTGACGCACACGATGCTGCCGCTGCTGCGCCGTTCCCCGGCCGGCCGCATCGTCAACCTGTCCAGCCACGTGGGCTCACTGACCCTGGCCTCGGCTCCGGGCGGTCCTCTGGCGGCCCTCAGCATGATCGCCTACCAGTCCTCGAAGACCGCCCTGAACGCGGTGACGCTCGCGTACGCGAAAGAGCTGCGGGAGACCCCGATCAAGGTCAACGCGGCGCTCCCCGGAGTGGTGCGCACCGACATCAACCACCACCGCGGGTACCGGTCGCCCGCCGAGGGCGCGGAGATCGCCGTGCGGCTCGCCACGCTGGACGAGACCGGCCCGACGGGCCAGTGCCTGGCGGACGACGGCCCCGTTCCCTGGTAGCGCGGAGCGTCACCGTCCCGCGAGGGACCGCGGCCGTTCGCGGCCATCACACCCGACAGCCGGGCCGGGCGGAGCCCGGCGGGCACACGACATGGAGGCAGACAGTGGCGGTTGCAGAGACGATCCTGGTGACGGGCGGCACCGGCCGGCAGGGCGGGGCGGTCGCCCGCGACCTGCTGCGGCGCGGATTCTCCGTGCGCGCCCTGGTCCGCGACCCGCAGAAGGAGCAGGCGCGGGCGTTGGAGGAGGCGGGCGCGGTCCTCGTCCGCGGTGACATGGACGACGAGGCGTCGCTCGCGGCGGCGACGGAGGGCGTGTACGGCGTCTTCAGCGTGCAGACCTTCCGGGGCCCCGGCGGCGTCGAGGCCGAGATCCGCCAGGGCAAGGCCGTGGCCGACGCCGCGGTGCGGGCCGGGGTGAAGCACTACGTCTACAGCTCGGTCGGCGGCGCGGACCGGGACACCCGCGTCCCGCACTTCGAGAGCAAGCTGGTGGGCGAGCAGTACCTGGCGACGCTCGACCTGCCGACCACGGTGCTGCGGCCGGCCATGTTCCACGACATCCTCCTCGACATCGCCCCGCGCCCGCGGCAGGGCGAGCTCGTCCTGGCCATGTGGCTCGACCCCGAGACCTCGGTGCAGGTCATCGCGCCGAGCGACATCGGCGCGTTCGCCGCGGACGCCTTCGAGAACCCGCGGGAATGGATCGGCCGGACGGTCGACATCGCCAGCGAGGAGCTGACCGGGCCGCAGATGGCCGCGGCGTTCGAAGCCGTCTCCGGCATCCCGACCCGCTTCCAGCAGCTGCCCATCGAGCCGCTGCGCGCGGGCCGCCCGGACCTCGCCAACATGTTCGACTGGTTCGAGCGCGACGGTTTCCAGGCCGACCTGACCGAACTGCGCAAGAACAGGCCGAACCTGGTCTCCGTGGAGGCGTGGCTGAAGGACAACTGGACCGCCCCGGCGGTCCCGGCCCGGGCCTGACGCCCGAGCCGGCCGCGGGGGAGCCGGGGCTCAGACGAAGATCGGGTCCCGGGTCCGGGTGCGCTTGAGCTCGAAGAACCCGTCGGTCTCGGCCACCGCGAGCACGCCGTCCCAGAGCTTCACCGCGGCCTCCCCCCGCGGCGTGGGCGTCACCACGGGGCCGAAGAAGGCCACGTCCCCCACGGCGACGATGGGGGTGCCCACATCGGTGCCGACGCGGGCGACGCCGTCGTGGTGCGAGGTGCGCACCGCGGTGTCGAACGCGTCGGACGCGGCCGCGTCGGCCAGGGCGGGATCGAGGCCCGAGGCGGCCAGGGCCTCCGCGTAGGTGACCCGGTCCTTGGGCGCCTTCTCGAGGTGGAACCGGGTGCCGAGTTCGGTGTAGAGCCGGCCCAGCGCCCCCGGTCCGTAACTCTGCTCGGCTGCGGCGCAGACCCGTACCGGCTCCATGCGCAGGGCCAGGTTCTGGTGCCAGCGCTCGTCCAGGTCCGCGCGCCCCTCGTTGAGCACCGTCAGGCTCATGATGTGCCAGCGGATGTCCAGGGGCCTTTGCTCTGCGACCTCAAGGACCCATCGGGAAGTCATCCACGCCCAGGGGCAGGTCGGGTCGAACCAGAAATCCACCGGGGTCGGGGTGTCGTGTGCCAACGTCGGCCTCCTCAAGGCGACTGCAAGGTCGCGGTCGGCACAGCCTGACAAGCGGGGTCGGATTACCGGTCGAGTGTTAGTAGAGGTGGACTCCGTTCAAACGCGAGAATTCCCCGGTTGAACCCTTCTCGTCAATGATCTGAGAACATCGGTCGGTTGCGGCGCGGAGAAGCGCCGACCTATCGTCTGGAATCCGCAATAAGACACTCCGGGGGTAAACCTGATGTCCGCATCGGCCGAGGTCCGCGACCAGTCGGATTCCTATGCCCTGCTCGAATTGATTCAGGGTGCCGTCATCACCCAGGCGATCTCCGTCGCGGCCAGGCTCGGCATCGCGGACGTGCTCGCCGACGCGCCGCTGTCCGCCGAGGACATCGCCCTGCGGGTCGAAGCGGACCCGCAGGCGACCCACCGGATCCTGCGCGCGCTGTCCGGCCACGGAGTCTTCGCCGTCCGTCCGGACGGCCGGTACGAGAACACGGCGCTGTCCGAGAAGCTCCGCGAGGACGCGCAGGACTCGATGCGCAAGTTCGCCGAGCTGATGAGCCACCCCCTGCTGCACGAGGAGTGGGGCCACCTGCTCACCACCGTGCAGACCGGCGAGGCCAACCTGCCCAAGCTGCGCGGCATGAGCACCCTGGACTTCTTCCACGCGAACCACGCCTACGCCGCCGCGTTCTTCCAGGCGTTCGGCAAGGTCTCGGAGTCGGAGACCGACCCGGTCCTGGCCGCCTACGACTTCTCCGGGTTCGGCACCGTCGTGGACGTCATCGGCGGCCGCGGCTACCTCCTGGCGGGCGTCCTCCAGCAGGCGCCGAACGCCAAGGGCGTGCTGTACGACTTCGAGATCGCCACCGTGGACTCGGCCTCGCTCTTCGAGGAGGCCGGCGTCGCGGACCGCTACACCGTCGAGCACGGCAGCTACCTCGGCACGCTCCCCAAGGGCGCCGACGCGTACCTGTACAAGCGCATCATCCACAACTTCTCCGAGGAAGACGCCCTGACCGCCCTGCGCAACGCACGCGAGGCGATCGGCCCCGACGGCAAGCTGCTCTGCATCGAGTACCTGCTCCCCGAGAACAACGAGCGCCACATCGGCCACACCATCGACCTCTGGCTGATGCTGATGATCGGTTCCCAGGACCGCACCCTCGCGCAGTACACCGAGCTGTTCGCCAAGGCGGGCTTCAAGATCACCAGGGCGATCCCCACCGCCTCACCGATCTCGATCATCGAGGCGATCCCGGTCTGACGGCCCTGTCCGACGGCTCCGTCCGACGGCCCTGTCCGACGTTCTTTCACCTTCCAGCGCACCGCTATCACACAGGAGAACTCCCGATGGCTCAACGGATGGGCAACCCCTCCCTGGTCGTTCCCGGCGCCCTGCAGCCCCTGCTCGACCTGTCCGAGGTCATCGGCAAGGTCGGCGTGCCGCAGTCGACCCTCGACTTCATCCGGCTGCGCGTCGCCGCGCTCAACGGCCGCGTCTACACCTTCCCGGCCGAGCCCGCGGACAAGCGCCTGCTGCTGGTGGACACGTGGCGGACCGAGCCCACCTTCACCGACGCCGAGCGCGCCGCCCTGGAGCTGGCCGAGGCCGTCACCCTGCAGACCGACGCGCAGAACGCGCCGTCGGACGAGGTCTGGGCGAACTCCTCCGAGCACTACACCGACGTGCAGCTCGGCGCGCTGGTCATGCACATCAGCCTCGTCAACTTCTGGAACCGGGTGAACGTCGCCACCCACCAGGACGACGCGGTCTGGCGCTGAGGAAAAGGACACATCACCGTGCTGAAGCTCATCAACGCCGGCCTGGGCCGGACCGGCACGACCTCGCTCCAGGTGGCCCTGGAGCGGCTCGGCCTCGGACCCTGCTTCCACATGTTCGAGATCGTCGACGACGACCAGCGCCTGGCCCAGTGGGAGCGGATCATCTGCGACGGCGAGCAGCCCGACTGGGCCGCGCTCTACGACGGTTTCGCCTCCGCGGTGGACGGTCCCTCCACCGTCTACTACCAGCAGATCAGCGAGGCGCTCCCCGGGACCAAGGTGGTCCTCACGGTGCGCGACGCCGAGGGCTGGTACAAGAGCACGTACGACACGCTGTACCAGTTCGCGCTGCGAACCATGGAGCACCCGCCCGAGCCCGGCTCCCGGCAGGCCCGGCTGTTCCGCGTCGTCAACGCCCTTGTCTGGGACGGCCTCTTCGACGGCCGGTTCTCCGACAAGGACCACGCCATCGAGGTCTACCACCGGCACACCGCGGACGTCGTACGCGCCCTCGGCGCCGACAACGTCCTCGTGTACGACGTGAAGCAGGGGTGGGAGCCGCTGTGCGCGTTCCTCGGGGTCGAGGTGCCCGACGAGGAGTTCCCGCGCGCCAACAGCTCCGAGGAGATGCGGCAGCGGATAGCCCAGGCTGCCGCCGCCGGCCCGGTCACCGCCGGCTGAGTCCCGCCCGGGATGCGGCTGCCGCGTACGTCTTTGACCTCGGAAGTGTCCAGATCGGCGTTGTCGTCGAACTGCATCCCGC
>NZ_JBEXPT010000206.1:0-6390 GCF_040612195.1 Streptomyces sp. NPDC006450
GGGCCGCCCCGCGGCCCTCCCCCGGACCCCGCACCGGCCGCGCCCGGCGCCGGGGGCTCGATCCCCCCGAGCCCCGGCCTCGGCCGTGTTTCCCACCCCATCGGCCAGAGAGACCCGGTCCGCACCTGCCGCCCCGTGTCGGCGGTCCGGCCCGGGTCCCTGTCCGTAGCCCCCAGTCTGGCGTCGACGCACCCCGCGCCCCATCCGCGCGGATACTCATTTCCGCGCCTAGGTACGGGTACTCACCCGCCCCACCAGTTCTACGCGGCCCCACCGCCCCCGCGGCACCGCCGATCGGGGGGCACGTGCCACAAGGGCAGCGGCCACCACGGCACCCGTCAGCGGTTCCCGCTCACCCGGCCCCGCAACAGCAGCGACAGCGCCGAGTGCACGTCGTCAAGCGACCGCTCGCTCTGGAAGGACTGCCAGTCCAGGGCCGCCACCAGCACCATGCCCACCAGCGCCGCGGCCGTCAGCGGGACGTCGATCTCCGCACTGAGCTCACCCCGTTCCACGCCTTCGCGGAGCACCGTCTCGACGACGGCGACGGCCTCCCGCCGGACGACCATCAGCGTGGACTGCCAGGTCCGGTTGGTGCGCCACAGCTCGGCGACGTAGAGCTGGGTGAAGGCGGGGTACCGGTCGATGAAGACCAGTCCGGCCCGGATCATCTCGTCGAGCGCCTCGACCCGCGTCCCGCCCCGGGCCTCGGTCGATTCCGCCGCCGTCCGCAGGGACTCGGTCAGGAGGCCGACGCCGTGCCGCAGCAGCTCCTCGAAGAGGTCGTTCTTGCTGGCGAAGTTGTAGTAGACGGTGCCCTTCGCCACGCCCGCACGCTCGGCGATCTCGTCGACCGTCGTCGCGGAGAAACCCTGCTCCGCGATGAGGGTGACGGCCGCTTCGTAGAGCTTCTGCCGCGTGGCCTGGCGGCGGCCGCCGCCCCCGGCCGTACCGGTGCTGCTGCTTTCCATGGCGCTGATTCTCACAGGTCAACCTGTTCCTTCGGGCTACAGGCTCAGTTCCGGCCGCAGCCGGTCCATCGTCCACACCTGCTTGCCGCGGGCGGCGAGGGCGGTGAGGGCGAGGGCGCCGGCCGTGAAGGCCGTGAGGACCACGCAGCCCTGCCAGACCGGGGCGAGGTCGCCGCCGGTGATGAGCCGGCGCAGGCTCTCGACCACGTACGACATCGGCAGGTAGGGGTGGATGGCGTTGAAGAAGCCGGGGCTGGTCTGGACGGGGTAGGTGCCGCCCGCCGAGGTCAGTTGGAGCATGAGGACGGCCAGGACCAGGATCCGGCCGGCCGCTCCGAACTTGGCGTTGAGCCACTGGACGATCGCGGCGAAGCAGGCGGTGACCAGCATCAGGAAGCCGACGGTGAGCGCCGGCCGGGCCATCTGCAGGCCGAGTCCCCAATGCAGTACGGACATCAGTGCGCCCACCTGCGCGGCGCCGATTCCGGCCACGGGCAGCCAGCCCGCGAGGGCGATCCGCCAGGGCGAGGCTCCGGCGGCGAGGGCCCTGCGGTTCAGGGGTGCGATCAGCATGTAGGCGACCATCGCGCCGACCCACAGCGAGAGCGGGATGAAGTACGGGGCGAAGCCGGTGCCGTAGTTGGGCGCCTTGTGCAGGGACTGGTTGGCGAGCCGTACCGGGTCGGCCATGACCTCGGTCCGGGCGTCGCGCTGCTGCTGGTCGTACGACGGGATCTTGCCCGCGCCGTCGTGCAGGCCGCCGGCGAGTTCGCCGTTGCCGTCGACGAGCTTGACCAGGCCGCCGTCGAGGTCGTGCGCGCCGTCGCCGAGCTTGCCGACGCCCGTACCGAGTTCGCCGGATCCCTTGGTGGCGGAGCCGATGCCGGTGTGCAGTCGGGCCATGCCGTCGGAGACCTTGTGGGCGCCGTCGTTGAGGGCGTTGACCTGGGTGACCGCCGCTTCGAGGTCCGCGGAGAGGCCGGGGGCCCTCGTGACGAGGAGGCGGGCTTCGCGCTCCAGGTCGGTGAGCTGCTTGTGGAGGGTGGCGAGGTCGCCGCCCGCGTCCTTGATCAGGGTGTCGACGTCACCGGCGAGTTCGGCGGCTTCGGCGGCGTCGTCCTTGAGCTTCTTCAGCTGCGGGCAGGTGTCGGGGACCGGCTTGGCACCGGTGGTGCAGGTCTTCGCGTAGACCTCGGCTGCGCCGGTGGAGACGCGCTGGGTGACGGTGGCGGCGGCCGGAGCCGCCTTGGCGAAGGCTTCGAGGTGGTTGTTGACGACCTTGGCGGTGTCGGCGACGAGTTCGGCGCTGTCCGCGAGGCTCTTGGGGTCCTTGAGGAAGGGCCGGGCCTTGTCGGCGGCGCCACCGACCTTGTCGGCGAGCTTCTGGGTGCCGTCCGCGATGTTCTTCGTACCCGTTTCCAGCTGTCCGGCGGCCCCGTTCAGCTTCTTCAGCCCGCCGGTGAGCTCGCCGTTCTTCTCCTTCGCCGTGTCCAGGCCGTCGGCGAGGTCCTTGGCGCCCTTCTGCGCCTTGCCCGCCCCGTCCGTGAGCTTGTCTGCTCCGTCCGCGGCCTCGGCGGTCTTGTCGTGGAGGTCGGAGAAGTTCACGAAGATCTTGTCGAGGAAGCCGCGGGAGGCGTTGGTGGACGCCGCCGAGCGGACCTCGGAGAAGACGGTGCGCGAGATCGAGCCGACGATGTAGTTGTTCGCGTCGTTGGTGCGGACCTGGAGGGCCCCGGTGGCGGGGTCCTCGCCGGAGCTGGAGGCGATCTTCGCGCTGAAGTCGGCGGGCATGGTGAGGGAGAGGTAGTACGTGCCGTTCTCCAGCCCCTCGGCCGCCTCCGCGGCGCTCACCTCGCGCCAGTCGAAGGTCTTGCTGTCGTGCAGCTTGCGGGCGATCTCGCCGCCGGCGTCGATCTGCTTCCCGTCGACGGTGGCGCCCCGGTCGGAGTTGACGAGGGCGACCGGCACCTTGTCGAGGCGGCTGTACGGGTCCCAGAAGGACCAGAGGTACAGGGCTCCGTAGAGCAGCGGCAGCAGGAGCAGCGCGACGAGGGCGGCCCGGGGCAGCTTCCCCCGCCCGAACCGCTTCAGCTCAAGCGCGGCGAGCTTCGGCGAGCGCATCGTCGTCCCCCTTCGTGTCGTGCGTGGCGTGGGCGGCGTCCGTGTCGTGGGCGGCGGCGTCCGTGGTGGCGGCTTCGTCGGCGGTGGCCGCGACGTCGGCGTCGGAGTCGGCGACGTCGGAGTCGGACTTGGAGTCGGCGACGTCGGAGTCGGGGACGTCGGAGTCGGACTCGGCGGCGCCCGAGTCCGCGGCGCCCGAGTCCGCGGCGTCGGACTCGGCGGCGTCCGACGGTTCCGCCGCCGGGGCGGTGCGCAGGACCGTCACGTCGGCCGGGGCCTCGCTGCACACCGCGAGCACCGTGGTCCCGCGGGCGGCGAGGGAGCGCAGCAGGTCCCAGGCCTCGGCGCGCTCGGCGTCCGAGAGCTTGAGGTCCAGGTCGTCCAGGGCCAGCAGGCGGGGCGAGCCGAGCAGCGCGATGGCCACCGACAGCCGTACGGATTCCAGCCGTTCCAGGTCCCGTACGGAGGTGCGCGGCCCCTTCGGCAGGGTGTCGAGGTCCAGTCCGGCGTCGGCCAGCGCGGCGTCGATCCGGGCCGCGGCGGAGGCGCGGCGCTCGCCGCGCGGGCGCAGCAGGGCGCGGACGGGACCGTCGTAGCGGCGCTGGAGGAGGGCTCCCTCGCGCAGCTGCTCGGCGACGGTGAGGGCCTGGTCGAGGTCGTTGACCCCGGGGACCGGGCCGAGGGCGGCGATGCGGCGGACCGCGGCCATCTTCTTCGGCAGCCGGTGGCGGCCGATCTCGGCGTATCCCTCGGTGGGCTTCATCCGGCCGGTGAGGGCGAGGAGCAGGCAGGTCCGCCCGCTGCCTGAGGGGCCTTCGACCGCGATGAGCGAACCGGGCGCCGCGTCGACCGCGACTCCCCGGAACACCCAGCCGCGCGGGCCCTTGACTCCGAAGTCCTCGGCTTTGACGGCCGCGCCGTGCGGGCTGTCCACGCCCTCCCCCTCCTTTTGAACTGACCAGTCAGTTCAAAAACTAGCATCTCCGGCCGCATCCGCTGCGCACAGGGCGGCAGTTGCCCGTCCGCGATCCCGAAATGGGGGACAAAAGTGCAGGTCAGCGCGATTGTCAGTGGGGGCCGTCACGATGGGGACACGCAAGAGAACAGCTCGACCCGTAGGAGCCACACCAGGCAGCGCTCAGCGCACGCAACGACAGGAGGTTCGTCATGGCCACACCGTCCCCGTCCCCTGTCCACCCTGTCCCCCGGAAGTCGACGGCACCGCCCGCCGCCCTCGACCTGCTCGCCAAGGCCCACGAGGGCCTGGCCGAAGCCGCCCGGCTGACCCGGCCCAACGAGCAGTACGCCACCGCCCATCTGGCCGCGCTGCGCGCCGCCGCGGCCGTGCTCGCCGCGCGCGGGCGGCCCGAGCCCGTGCACCCGCGGCGCAGGCCGCGCATCCGCAGCGCGTGGGAGGTGCTCCCGGAGATAGCGCCCGAACTGACCGAGTGGAGCGCGCTCTTCGCCTCCGGCGCGGCCCGCCGGGCGCGGGCGGAGGCCGGGATAGCGGGTGCGGCCACCGGCCGGGACGCGGACGATCTGGTGCGTGCCGTCGCGATGTTCGTGCGTCTGGTGGAGCGGATGCTCGCGCTCCGCCCGCCGGCTCCGGCGGGCCCGGCCCAGGGTCTGCCGCTGCCGCGTGCGGAGCGCCCGGACGCGGGATGACCTGCCCGGCAGCCTGAGGCAATAGGGTGGGCAGCGACCGCTCACCAACGTGCCGAGGAGCCATCAGCCGTGTCGGACACTTCCCGCCCCCGCACCTCCCTCCGCACCGCCGTGGTGTGGGAGGTCCTCAAGGAGGCGCTCGACCGCCGGGTGAAGGCGACCGGGCGGGACGTGCTGGACGTGCTCGACACGGGTGGCGGCACCGGAAAGTTCGCCGTGCCGGTGGCCCACCTCGGCCACCGGGTCACCGTGGTCGACCCGAGCCCCAACGCACTGTTCGGGCTGGAGCGCCGGGTCGCCGAAGCCGGCCTGGCCGATCTGGTCCGCGGGGTGCAGGGCGACGCCCAGGGCCTGCTCGATGTCGTCGAGCGCGATTCCTACGACGTGGTGATCTGCCACGGCGTCCTGGAGTACGTGGACGACCCGGCCGAGGGCGTGGCCAACGCCGTGGCCGCCCTGCGCCCCGGCGGCATCCTCAGCCTGCTCGGCGCCGGACTCGGCGGGGCCGTCCTGGCCCGCGCCCTGGCCGGGCACTTCACGGAGGCCCGTACTGCCCTGACCGACCCGGCCGGACGGTGGGGCGCGGGCGACCCGGTACCGCGCCGCTTCACCGCCGAGCAGCTCTCCGCCCTGGTGTCCGAGGCCGGTCTGGCCGTGGGCGCCGTGCACGGGGTCCGGGTCTTCGCCGACCTCGTCCCGGGCGTTCTGGTCGACACCGAGCCGGGCGCCGCCGAGGCCCTGCTGCGGCTGGAGGAGGCCGTCGCCGAGCTCCCCGCGTTCCACGCGGTCGCCACGCAGCTGCACGTTCTCGGCGAGAAGCCCGCCTGATCTGCGGAGCTTCCTGGAACGCGGTGAGCCACTCACCCTCCGAACCGGCGTCGTGACCCGTATGATCGGGGTCAGCGCCCGGCATGCCGAGCGGACCTCTGGGGAATAACGCCTTCAGTGGGCCGTTCACAACGGCGCTGAGCATTCCCCAAGCGGTACTTTTTACGGGCAGTGTTTTAGAACGTGGCGTAGAGGGCGGGTATCACGGGGGCGATTCCCCGCCTATCCTGAAGGGGACCCCTGGTCGCTACACCCGCGACCGACGGATGAGGAGGACTCCCGTGCCGCTCTCGGAGCACGAGCAGCGAATGCTCGAGCAGATGGAGCGAGCGCTGTACGCCGAAGATCCCAAATTCGCTACAGCGCTTGAGGGAAGCGGACTGCGCACGTACACCCGGCGACGGGTCTACCAGGCAGTCGCAGGCATTGTGGTCGGTGTCGCGCTCCTCATGACCGGTGTGATCGTGCCGAACGTACTGTGGGTCAGCGTGGTGGGATTCCTCGTCATGCTGGGCTGTACGGTGCTCGTGGTCACCGGTTGGCGCAAGGCACCCAAGCCTGGTGAGCAGCCCGCCTCCGGTAGTGCAGGCGGTTCGCCCCAAGGGCAGAACCGGCAGCGTCGGTCGATGATGACCCGTATCGAGGAACGGTGGCAGCGCCGCCGTGACGAACAGGGGCAGTAGGCCCCACCGACAGACTCGGGTGTGGGGTGGGGGGGGGGGCGGGGGCGGCGGCCGTGGTGGGGGGGGGACCCCGGGGGGGGGTGGGTGTTGCGGTCCGGGGCGGCGAGCCGGGGGGCGGGGCC
>NZ_JBEXPT010000207.1:0-6364 GCF_040612195.1 Streptomyces sp. NPDC006450
GCACGAGCCCGCACCCACCCCGCCCGCCGTACCGGCCCCCGCCGCACCGAGCCCTGCGGTACCGGGCCGTGCCGTACCGCGCCCAGCCGCACCGGTCGCCGTCCCGCCGGAGGGCGCTGCCTGCGCCGCCCCCTTCTGCCCGGCCTCCCCGGCGGCCCCGACGCCTGCCCCGGCCGTTCCCGTTCCCGCGGCCGAGGCCGCCGACGGCGACGGCGACGGCGACGGCGACGCGGCCCGGGCCGCCTGAGCCGCGCCCGGCCCGCCGCCGCCATGCACGCCGTCGCCTTCCCGCCGATCGCACCGGGTCGCCTCCACCGCTGGGGCGGCGCCGTCCTCCTCGCGGCCCGGCGCGGCGACCTCGGCCGGGCTCCCTTCCTCTCACCCGCCGAGCGGCGCGTGGTCCACGCACTGCCGGCCTGGCGGCAGGCCGAGTGGACGGCGGGCCGGCTGCTCGCCAAGCGGCTGGTCCACGAGGCCGTCGGCGCCCCGGAGCGGGAGGTGGAGGTCCTGCCCCGCGCGGACGGCAGCCCGTACGTCCTGGTCGGCGGCGATCCGCTGCCGGACCTGCACCTCTCCATCAGCCACACCACCCACCAGGTCGCCGCCGCCCTCGCGCCGCAACCGGTCGGAGTGGACCTGTGCGAGACCGCCTCGGCCGACGCGGTGCGCCGGGTCGCGGACCAGGTCCTGACGCCCGGGGAGCTCTCCCTCCTCGTCGCCGACCGGCCCGAGGTCCTGGCCGCCGCCTGGGCCCTGAAGGAGGCCGCGGTCAAGGCCGACCGGAGCGGGATCTTCGGCGCCGCTCCGCGCCGCGTGGAGATCCTGGGCATGTGGCCGCCCCTCCTCGGCGGGCGGCGGCGCGCGGTGGTGTGGCGGGCGGGGGAAACGGTCCTGGCGCTCGTCCTCGCACACCCGGGCGCGTGACGGCACTGCGTTGGTGCTCCTTGCCGCGCCGTCTCATGCTGGTCAGTGGAGCCCCTGGCCAGCGAAGGCGAGATGAGCGGCGATGGAGCAACTTCCCCCCCCTCCCGGTGAGCGGCCGGCCCGGACGACGCACGCCTCCCCGGGGGCGGCGTACACGGCCACGGCCACCGTCAGCGAGCAGGGCATCGTGACCGGGTGGAGCGAGGACGCCCGCCGCCTGCTCGGCTACGTGCCCTCGGAGGTCGTGGGGCTGCCCGCCGCGGATCTGCTCGCGGACCGGCCCGACCAGCCCGCCGCATCGGGTGGATCGGGTGGATCGGATGAATCGGGTGGTACGGGCACTGCGGCGCGGCCGGTCGCCCCCGGGCAGGAGCGGTGGAGCGGCACCGTGCCGCTGCGCCACCGGGACGGCCGCCGGCTGGACACGGGACTCCTCGCGCACCGCAGGACGGCCGACGGCGGGGCGGTCGAGTGGTTCGTGGTGTCCGCCGTGGTGGGAGCGGCGGACGCATCCTGGAACGGACCCCTGGGGGAATGGGCCTTCGACCGCTCCCCCTGTGTCCTCGCGATCTTCGACGAGGACCTGCGGCTGGTGCGGGCGAACGCCGGCATGCACCGTGCGCTCTGCCTCACGGAGGCCGAGATGCGCGGGCTGCGCCTGTCGGAGATCGCCCCCGACCCGGTGAGCGAGGAGACCGAGCGGGGGATGCGCCGGGTGCTGGAGACGGGTGAGCCGCAGTCCGTGGACGGTTTCATCCGGCCGCCGGGCGCGGGCCCGGCGCACGACTGGGCGACCACGCTGGCCCCCGTACCGGGTCCGGACGGTCGGGTGCGGGGCGTGTACCTGACCGCGCACGACAAGCCCACGGGTGACACCCCCACGCGGCAGGCGCTCCCGCCGGACCTCGACGCCGCCCGCATCACCACCGCCCCGGACAGTGCCCGCACCGCGCAGGAACTGGCCGACGCGTCCGTCCCCCGGCTCGCCGACTTCGCGGTCGTCGACCTGCTGGAACCGTCCGCCCGCGGTGAGGCCCCTGCCCGGAGCCCCGGGACGGGGGCGCTCACGGTGTCCCGCAGCGCCGTACGGTCGGTCCACGGCGGGAGTCAGGAGTCCCGGTTCGCGGTCGGGGAGACGACCGTCTACCCGCCGCTGTCGCCCCCTGCCGAGTGCATGGCCGCAGGGCGGGGCGCCGTGTACGGGACCGCCGACCCGGCCGTGGCCCGCTGGGTCGCGCAGGATGCCGGGGCCCGCTGGATCAGCGAGTTCGGGACCCATTCGCTGATGCTGGTGCCGCTGCGCGACGGCGGGATCACCCTCGGCCTGGCCGTCTTCGGCCGTCACCAGCACCGGGAGCCCTTCGACCTGGAGGATCTGCGGCTGGCCGAGGAACTCACGGCCAGGGCGGCCACCACCATCCACCGGGCGCGCCGGACCTCCCGGGAGCACACCACCACCATGACGCTGCAGCGCAGCCTGCTCCCCCACACGCTGCCCGCGCAGTCGGCGCTGGAGATCGCCTCCCGCTATCTGCCCGCGGCCGGTGAGGCCGGTGTGGGTGGCGACTGGTTCGACGTGATCCCGTTGTCCGGAGCCCGGGTGGCCCTGGTGGTGGGCGATGTCGTCGGCCACGGCATGCGCGCCTCCGCCACCATGGGCCGGCTGCGGACCGCGGTGCGCACCCTGGCCGATGTCGACCTGCCTCCCGACGAGCTGCTCACCCACCTCGACGACCTGATCATCCACTTGTCGGCCGACGAGACGGGCGGGGAAGCGGCCGGGGGCATCGGCACCACCTGCCTGTACGTGGTGTACGACCCGGTGACCCGCCGGTGCACCGCCGCCCGGGCCGGTCATCCCCCGCCCGCGGTGGTCTCCCCCGAGGGCTCCGCGTACCTCCTCGACGTCCCGGCGGGGCCGCCGCTGGGCCTGGGAGGCCTGCCCTTCGAGACCGTCGAGGTCGAACTTCCCGAGGGCAGCCTCCTCACGCTGTACACCGACGGCCTCCTGCAGGCCCGCGACCACGACATCGACGAGGCCCTGGACACCATGCTCGCGGCCCTGATCCAGCCCGCCTCCACGCTGGACACCGTCTGCGACCGGGTGCTGACGGCTCTGCTGACCCACCGTCCCGATGACGACGTGGCCCTGCTCGTCGCCCGGACCCGGGGCCTGCACACCGACAAGGTCGCCGTCTGGGACCTGCCGTCCGACCCCTCCTTCGTCGGCCAGGCCCGCCGCAACGCCACCGACCAGCTGACCGCCTGGGGGCTCGACGAGGCCGCCTTCGTCACCGAGCTCGTGGTCAGCGAGCTGGTCACCAACGCCATCCGCTACGGCGAGTCGCCCGTACAGCTACGGCTGATCCACGAGGGCGCCCATCTGATCTGCGAGGTGTCGGACTCCAGCGGTACCGCCCCGCACATGCGGCGTGCCCGGATCTTCGACGAGGGCGGGCGCGGCCTGCTGCTGGTCGCGCAGCTCACCCAGCGCTGGGGCACCCGGCACACGCTCTCCGGCAAGACCATCTGGGCCGAGCAGTCCCTCGTCGGGTCCTGAGCGCCACCTGGCGACCCGGGCCCCGGAAATCCTTCTGGCCGAGGACCTTGTGCGCGCCTGGTGAGGACCTCCTCCCCTTCCCTGTGACACGCTCGTGACAGACGACGGACAGGCTCATGAACTCCCACCGACAGGCTCTTTAACACGGACATACATTCACATTCGTGGACATGTCCTCTGCTTCCAAAGGTGCGAGCAGCCCGTGATGACCGAGCCGATGTGTCGGAGGAAGTCCCATGAGCCTCACACTCGTCATGCCGCACACCGAAGCCCCCGCAGTCGCACTGGCCCCCCGTGAGCAGGAAGCGCTGCGCCACATCGCCGCCGGGTGCACCTACGTGCAGACGGCCCGCTCGATGGGACTCTCCAAGCACACGGTCGACGCCTACCTGCGCCGCATCCGCGCCAAGCTGGGCATCAACACCACGGCGGAGCTGACCCGCCTGGCCATCTCCCTGGGCCTGTGAACACCGGCCGCGCCCAGTCCGGGGGCTCCCGCGGCGGCTCGCCGCTCCCCGGATTCCCGGGAGGCGGCGGACCGGCCCGTCGGGCCACCACGGGGGCGGCCGCGGCACGGAGCGCCGCCACGAACTCCAGGCAGGAGTCGTAACGGTCCTCCGGGATCTTCGCCAGAGCCTTCGCCAGTACATCGCCGGCCGCCGGCACGATATCGGGCCGCTTCTCCGTCAGGGGAGGCGGCTTGTCGTATTGGTGCGCCCACAGCAGCGCCGGGGCGTCGTCCCGGACGAAGGGCGGCCCGCCGGCGAGGGACTCGTAGACGACACAGCCGAGGCTGTACACATCGCACCGGCCGTCGACCGGGCGCCCGGAGATCTGTTCCGGCGCCATGTAGTCGATGGTGCCGACGAACTCGCCCGCCGTGGTGAAGCCGGTGAGCGCCAGTGATCTCTTCGTCAGGCCGAAATCCGTGAGGTAGATGTGCTCCGGGTGGTCGCTGTCGGTGCCCTCGGCGACCAGGATGTTGGCGGGCTTGACGTCCCGGTGCACGAGATCGTGCTCGTGGGCGGCGTCGAGCGCGGATGCCACCTGGGCGGCGATGCGCAGCGCGGTCGGGACGGGCAGCGGTCCGTCCCGGTCCAGCAGGCCCCGCAGGTCCAGCCCGGCGACGTACCGCATCGCGATGTAGAGGACCCCGTCGGTCTCCCCGGCTTCGAAGACGGGGACGATGTGCGGGTGGTCGATCCTCGCGGCGACCCGGGACTCGTGGGCGAAGCGGCGCCGGAAGACCTCGTCCCGGACGCGCTCCGGGGCGATCAGCTTGAGCGCGACCGTGCGGTCCAGGCGCAGGTCCTTCGCCTGGTAGACGACGGCCATGCCGCCCCGGCCGATGATCCGCTCGATCCGGTAGCCGGCGATCTGCCTCCCGATCAGACCGGAGGCTCGGCCCGTATAGAGGCCGCGGTTCGCTGCCGTGCCCATCAGGCGCCTCCCGCGGCAAGTCTATCCAGTGATCCACACGCACGCCCGTGGGGCGAGCGGCGCTCGCCCCACGGGGGATGTGCCCGGGCCTCGGCCCGGTGGTCAGTCGTCGTCACCGCCGGCCCCGCCGTTGCCGCCGCGGCCGCTGCTCTCGCAGCCGACGCCGACACAGATGCCGCCGTTGCCGCCCTTGCCTCCGTTGCCTCCGTCGCCGCCGGGGGCCGCGTTGCCGCCGTTGCCCCCGTTTCCGCCGTTCACGCTGCCGTTGCAGACTCCGGCGCAGATTCCGCCGTTGCCGCCCTTCGTGCCGTCGCCGGAAGGCCGGCCCTGGGTGCCGTTGCCGCCGTTGGCGCTGCCGTTGCACAGTCCGGCGCAGATCCCGCCGTTGCCCCCGTTGGTGCCGTTGACCGTTCCGTTGCAGTTGCCCGCGCACACCTTGTCCCCTACGCGGACGCTGCCGTTGCCCACCTTGACCTTGCCGGCGAGCCGGCTCGTGCCCGTTCTGGTGTCACCGCCACCGGAGTCGTACCCGCCCTGCCAGCCGCTGGACACCGGGGCCGACTGGACCGTGGATGCCGGAGCCGCCATGGCCGAGGGCGCCATCGCACCGGCACCGATCAACGTCGACGAGACGACCAGACCAATACGGAACTTCCAGGAACGCACACGCATGGGATTCTCCTTGCCGATGATGCGGGGAAAGGGTGCGGGGAGTGTGGTGCGGGAGATGTGATGAGGAATCGGGGTGGAAAGGGGCCCGTCGGCCACCGGCCGGACGGGCCCGTTCGTCACGTGGAGAGGGGGGAGAAGGGGGAGCTGCTTCCCATCAGGGCGAACCAGTCGCCTTCGAGGTAGTTCTTCTTCCAGGTGTCGATCTGTTCGGTCGAGATCTCGTACTTCTTGGCGATCTTCTCCTTCGTCGCGTCGGAGTCGTCGGCCAGCAGGGTCACCACGATGCGCACCTTGTCCACCATCGTCAGCTCAGACTTCGGCTTGTCCGGCAGGTCGTCGAACCGGAAGCAGCCGGCCCGTCCGGGCTTGCCGGGCTCACCGGGCTTGCCGGGTTCCCCGCCCTTGCCGCCCTCGCCGCCCTTGCCGCCCTCGCCGCCTTCACCGCCGAACCCGCAGTGGGCGGGCGATCCGGTCATGACGGAGGAAACGGAGCTTGCGGGGGTGTGGGACTGCGACGCTTGCGCGGCGCACGCCGTACCGGTGACGAAAGCCAGGGAGGCCGCCGCCAGGATGAGCGGACGCTGCCAGGGGCTCGTGAACATGGGGGTTCTCCGTTTCCGTGAGCACGGTGTCGCTGATGAGGAAGGGGGTGGGGGTGAAGCGGGTGGGGTGGGGGTGGGGGGCCCGGAAGCCACCCCCCCCCGCGCGCGCACGAGGGGAATCGGGGGGCGAAAAAGGAGCAGGGACCCGCCCCCCCCCCCCCCCCCG
>NZ_JBEXPT010000208.1:0-6259 GCF_040612195.1 Streptomyces sp. NPDC006450
GGGCGACGCGTCCCCCGTCGCCTCGTCCCCTACCGCCGCACCCCTCGCGCCCGCGGCCACGCGTCCCTCGGCTCGCGGCTCCCGGGTGCGCCAGACCAGCGCGGCGGCCGCGAGGAACGACAGCGCGTTGGCCAGGATCAGCGCCTGGTAGGCCGCTGCGGTCCCGACCGCGAGACCCCCGGCGGCGATCCCCGCACCCACCGCGTAGCCGGCGTTCGCCGTGCTGCGCGACAGGGCCTGATAGGTGCCCCGTCGCTCACCCGCCACCCGTGTGGCGAAGAGCATCTCCAGGGCCTTGGCCGCCCGGTCGCCGAGGTAGGTGACGGCGACCAGGGGCAACAGCACGTCGAAGCGGGTGACCACGAGCAGTGCGCCGAGGGTCCCCAGGCGCAGCAGGTGACAGCCGATCAGCAGGGAACGCACCGGGAAGCGGCCCGCCAGGTGCCCCGCCAGAGGCGATCCGGCGATGCCCGCCACGGCCGCGGCGCCCAGCAGGAGGCCGATCCGGCCGGCGTCCAGGCCGAGGACGAACGTGAAGTAGAGGACCGAGGAGGCCGCCCACACACCCGTGCCGGTGCGGTCGAGGAGCTGGGCGAGCAGCATGATCCGAGCGTCCCGGCCCCCGGGCGGCCGCCGCAGTTGCGCCACCAGCCCGGGCCGCCGTTCCTGCACCGGCCCCCGCCGCCCTCGCCACCCCTGCGAACCCTGCCGCCCCCGCGCACCCCGCCGGATCCCCGTACCCCGCCGCCGCATCCCATGCCTCCGAGCCCCCGCGAAAGTATCTCGATATCGAGATACCAGCGGCAGCCTGCCTCAGATCAATCTTGACGTCAAGATACTTCCGGTCGAGGGCCTCCCCCAGATGGCGCCCTGGCGCCTTGCCCTCTGAGGCCGCGCGGCGAAGGCCGCGATCAGCAGAGCCGTCCCCACGGCCGGCCACCTGGTGCAGTCGCCCACGCGCCCGGAACGCAGCCGGCGCACCGGGAGCACCGCCGTGCGGGTCACCACCCCTTCCCGTACCAGTGATGGGCGGGTGCACGCCGCCGGCCGCCGCGCACACCCGCCCATCACCGGACTTGGCCGCCCCCCACCCCGACCCCACCGCTGCCGGATCGACAGGGCCGCCACGGCGCGCATTCCGGCAGCGGATCGGGGCAGAAGCAGCCTGCGAGATGGGAGAACATCATGATCGTGCTTGGCATTGTCCTGTTGATCCTCGGTTTCCTCTTCGGCATTTCGATCCTGTGGACGTTGGGGATCATCCTCGTCGTCATCGGGGTCGTCCTGTGGGTGCTCGGCGCCGTCGGGCACGCAGTCGGAGGACGGCGGCACTATTGGTAGCGCGGACGCGCACCGGACGGCTCCCGGGAGACGGTTCCATGATCCAAATTTCCATTCCGCTGATACCCGCGGATGACGGCGCACTGCTGATCCCCGCCGATCACGTCACCGACCTCCTGCGCCGCCTCGCAGCCGACTGGCTGGCAGCGGAGCACAGCGGTGAGATGCGCGGCGACGAGCAGACCGTCCAAGACCTGGCGAGCGTGCTGACCGAACTCGCCGATCAGATCGACGTCGAATGCATCGGGTTCGCTTCCGCCGCTCCACATCCCTAGAACGGCGGCCGCGCACCGGGACTCGGCAGGAGAGGGGCTTCGCCATGGACGGCCCTGAGCTCTCTCGTCAGGAGCTGATGATCCTCAAGGACATGGAGCAGGACCTGCGTGCCGACCGGCTCCTGGACCGCAGGCTTCGCACGCTGCGCCGCGGCATCAGGCCCTGGACCCCTCCGGGGAACTGGCTCCGCCGGCACGGTGCCGCCCTGTACGCGTGGCTCCTCGGTACCGCCGGCGCGGTCCTGCTCGTCTACGCCGTCACCACGCCCTCGCCCCCACTCATCTGGGCCTTCGCCGCCGTCTGGGTGCTCACCCTCGTGCGGCTCATCCGGCTCACGATCGGCTGGTGCCGCACGCACGACCTCGGCGGGTGACGCCTTCCCGGTGGAAGCCCACGAGCACTCCTCGCCGGACTCCCGCCGCGCCGAGCAGCCGCGATATCGGACGATTCACTACGAATTGCAGGCGGTCGCCCCCTGCCGCATGGTGGCAGCAGTATCTCCCCCGCAAGACCCCTCAGGAAGGTGGCACGCGTCATGAGCAAGGCGAAGGCGAAGGCGAAGCAGGCCAAGGGAAAGGTCAAGGAGGAGCTCGGCGGCGCGATGGACGACACGCGCATGCAGGCGGAGGGAAGCGCCGAGCGGATGACGGGCAAGGCCGAGGAAATGACCTCCGAAGCCGCCGCCAAGATGAAGAAGGCCAAGGGCCAGCACTGAGGATGCCGCCAGAGCACGGCGAGTACGATCCCGCCCGGCCGCCTCCCCCACACGCGGAGGCGGCCGTGGTCCGTCTGTCGGGCGAAATGGACATCAGCCGGGTCGACGAAGTGGCCACACGCTGCCCCTGGCCGTGCCGAGCGCGCGGATGACGCGCCTGCTGGAGAACACCGGCTCGCTTCCCCTCATCCCCATCGACACCGCCCCGCCCGGGTTTGCCGACCCCTGACCGGGTAGGCGCGAGACGTATCCGCAAGGGCGACCGAACGACCGGGGAAGGGGTGCGCCATGCCCTCGGTGGACGAGGACCGCTTCGCGGTCGACGTGCGACCCCTCGACGGGGCCACCGTCCTGACCTTGGCCGGAGAGCTCGACCACGACACCGCCGACCCCTTGGACGCGGCCCTCGAAGCCGCCCGGGCAGATGGCGGGCGGCGCCTGCTGGTCGATGTCAGCGGGCTCGCGTTCTGCGACTCCACCGGATTGAACGTGTTGCTGCACCACCGGATGGCGACCCGGGAATCCGGTGGCAGCCTCGAACTGATCGGCCTGCACCGGCCGATCTCGCGCATGTTCCACGTCACGGGCGCCGGGGGGCTCTTCCCTCAGCACCCCGATGTGGAGGCGGCTCTCGCGAGCCACCGGCGCGCGTAGCTGAGGAGCACGGATGGACCAGCGCGGGCCATCGGAATGGACCCGGCGTCTGCTGGTGCACGGCACCGCCGATGCCGTCGGCCGGTGCCGCGACTTCGCCCGCCGGGCCCTCACCGACTGGCAGTGGCTGCCGGAGGCCGGCAGCGGCAGCGCGTACGGGAACGCCGGCGACGACGAGACGGCGGAAACCGCGAGCGACGTGCTGCTCCTGGTGTCCGAAGTGGTGGCCAACGCCTGCATGCACGCGGGCGGGCCGAACTCACTGGTGCTGCACTACACCGCCGAGCGGCTGCGCATCGAGGTCACTGACCCCAGTCCGGTCGTACCCGTCTACCGGCTCCCCACCGATCCGGCCCGGCCGGGCGGACACGGACTGCTCATCGTGAAGCGGCTGGCCCTCGCGTGGGGGGCGGATCCCGTCGACGGCGGGAAGTGCGTATGGGTGGAGATCGCCACTCCGCCGGCCCTGCGGGAGCGCCGGGAAACCCTCCCGGGGCGGCCGGACAGGTCTCGCAGCCCGGCCTGAGCACCCGCCACGGCAGCTCCGCCCGGCTCCCGGTCCGTCCCGCGACGCCCGCCCTACCGTCGCTCCGTGCCGGTCGGCGCCCGGGTCCGTACCGCCCCGGCGCCCGGCTCCGCGCCGGTCTCACCGTCTTGGTCACCCTCGTCCTCGTCCTCGTCCTCCAGCATCCCGGTCCGCAGCCTGGCCATGATGCGGCTCAGCAGTCGTGAGACGTGCATCTGCGAGAGGCCGAGCCGATCGCCGATCTCGGACTGGTTCAGCTCCTGACCGAAGCGCAGCGAGAGGATCAGCCGGTCGCGCTCACTGAGCGTGGCGAGCAGCGGCTTCAGCGTCTCCAGGCATTCGATGCGGTCGTACGCCGCCTCCTCCTCCCCCAGCGGCCACTCCCGGGAGGCGCCCTCCGCCTCGGGGCCCACCGGAGCGTCCAGCGATCCCGCGAGATAGCCGTTCGCCGCCCGGCGGCCCTCGTCCAGTTCCTCCGTGGTGATGCCGAGGTGCTGCGCCAGTTCCTCGTCGGTCGGGTGCCGTCCCAGTCGCTGTTCGAGCGCGTCGTGGGTTTTGGCGATGTCCAGGCGGAGTTCCTGGAGGCGCCGGGGCACCTTCACGGACCAGCTGGTGTCGCGGAAGAACCGCTTCATCTCGCCGGTGATGGTGGGAATGGCGAACGTGGTGAATTCGACCCCCCGCTCGACGTCGTACCGGTTGATGGCCTTGATCAGGCCCACCGTGCCGACCTGGACGATGTCCTCCAGCGGCTCGGAGCGGTTGCGGAAACGGCGTGCCGCGTATTTCACCAGGCTGAGGTTGAGCTCGACGAGCGTATTGCGCACGTACGAGTATTCCGGCGTCCCCTCGCTCAGCTCCTTCAGCCGCCGGAAGAGCGCGACGGACAGGGTCCGCGCCTCGCCGGTGCTGACGGTGAGCGGATCCTCCGGGACATCGGGCATCTCGGTGCGGAGGTCGATGCGGAGCGGATCCTCGGTGTCGCTGGAAACGGGTGACATGAGCTTCCTCCGACGGGTTGGTGGGCACCGGCCGACCCCGAGCGGGGCGACGGGAACCGTCGTGGTCTTCCCGAGGGGATATACCCACACGGCGGAAGGCTGACCCCTTTTACGGAACATCCCGTCCGGTACGTGGACGTCCAGGACGCAGATGTCGTCGCGGTGGGCCGGGCGCGGTGCGACGAGCGTGCGGGCGAGGGTGTCGCCGCGGCCCTCCCGGACGAGCCGCACCGCCGTCTTCGCGAGCCGGTCGAGGCCGGCCTCGATGTCCTCGCCCGGTTCCTCGACGAGCCCGTCGGTGTAGAAGAGCAGGTGGTCGCCGGGAAGCAGGTCGATGGCGGCCTGCTCGTAGGAGGCGTCGAAGGTCGCGCCGAGCAGGGCGCCCCGCGGCTGGTCGAGGAACACCGCCCGGTCGCCGCGGATCAGCAGGGGCGGCAAGTGGCCTGCCCGTACCCAGATCATCCTCCGGTCCCGGGGGTCGTAGCGGGCCATGACCATGGTGGCGGTGGCACTGCCCGACGGCTCCGAACGGGTGTGCAGCAGAAGGGTGTTGAGCCGGTGCAGCACGTCGGGCAGGGGCGATCCGGTGACCGTCATGCCCTTGGCGGTGAACCGGAGCTGGGCCATGGTCCCGACCGCGGCCAGTCCGTGTCCGGCCACGTCTCCGACGACGAACAGGGCGCTCTCGTCGGGGAGTTCGATGGCGCTGTACCAGTCGCCGCCGACGTTGATCCCGCTGTCGGAGGGGACGTAGGCCACGTCGATGCACAGGCCGGCCAGTTCCAGGGACTGTGCGGGGATCGGCAGCAGGGTGTCCTGGAGTTTTGCGGCGAGCGCGCGTTCGGCCTGGAGCATGCCCCGCTGGAGCAGGACGGCCCGCTCGCTGTCGTGCAACGCGCGTTCCACGTCGTGCTGTGCGGTCAGGTCCTGGAAGAAGCCGTGCACCTCGACGGGGGCGCCGTCGGCGTCCGTCTGTGCCTCGGCGACGATCCGCAGGTGCCGGACCCCGCGCCGGGTGGTGATCCGGAACGGCTGGTCGATGGCCTCTCCCCCGCCCAGTAGGCGTCCGACGGCGGCGTCCAGCCGGGGACGGTCGTCGGGGACGAGGTGGCTCGGCAGTTCCTCCAGCCTCATCGGCCCCCGGGCCGGATCCCGGTCGAAGATGGCATAGACCTGATCGGACCAGGTGACGGTGTCGGTCACCAGGTTCCAGCCCGCCCAGCCGAGGTTGCCGAGGCGCTGCATGTCGGCCAGCCGGCGGGTCTCGCGCTGGCTGGTGTCATGGCAGATCCAGGACACGACCAGGTGGTCTCCGAGCCTGGACGCCCGGACCGAGTACACGGACTGCCGGGGAACGCCTGCGATCACTTCCTCGTAGGTGAAGGGTTCCCCCTCGTACCTGGTTCCGGTGGCGAGCGTCCCGAGGTACCCCTCCCACAGGGCAGTGCCGGCCAGGGTGGGGTAGATCTCCAGGATCCGGCGGCCCACGAGCTCCTTCCCGCGCCGGCCGGCGACGTCCACGGACTCGGGCGCCGCCGCGTCGATGCGGTAGTCCTCCACCTCACCCGTCTCCGAGCGCAGGGGCGTGAGCAGGGCCGCGGGTCCGACCATGGTGTCCAGGATCAGCTGGACGGTCGCCGCGTAGTCGCTCCCGGTCGCTCCCGCCGCCTCCGTGTCGCGAACGCGTTCGGGCGGCCCCAGGCGCCCCGCGCCCAGGCGGGGCGCCTGGCGCAGCAACACCCGGGA
>NZ_JBEXPT010000209.1:0-5981 GCF_040612195.1 Streptomyces sp. NPDC006450
CTGGGTCCTCGCAGGACCGGCCGTCGAGCTCGGCCACCGGCAGGGCCGGCAGTCGGCGTTCCCGCGCGGGAACCAGCGCGCACGGGTCGACCGGGGCGCCCAGGACCGCCAGCCGGGCGAGGGCCAGCACGAAGGTGCGTCCGCCGTCCGGCACCTCCCCGGTGACGGGGACGACGTGGACGTCGCCGCGGCCGGTGAGGTTGCGGCGGACGGAGGTCAGGAGCGAGGTCCCGCCGGCCACCTGGAGGAAGACGCGGGCCCCCTGGTCGTAGGCGGTGCGGACGGCGTCGTCGAAGTGGACCGGCACGGACGCGTGCCGGGCCCACAGCTCGCGCAGCCGGTCGGGGTCCTCGCAGACCTCCGCGTTCACGGAGGAGACGAAGGGAACGGCGGGCCTGGTGATGCGACGTGCGGCGAGGACCGAGCGCACGGCCTCCTCGGCGCGGGCCAGCCGCGGGGAGTGGAAGGCGTTCGAGACGTCGAGCGCCGCCGCGACGACCCCGGCCCCGGCGCAGGCCTCCCGCACGGCGGCGATACCTTCCGGCGTGCCGCTGACCACGACCTGCCGCGGCTGGTTGAAGCAGGCGAGCCACACGTCGTCGATGCCGTCGACGAGCCGGCGGCAGGTCTCCTTGTCGGCCTGCACCGCGAGCATCCCGCCCCGGAGCCCGGTCTCCGCCCGGCGCAGGGCCGCGCCCCGGTGCACCAGCAGCCGGACGGCGTCCACGTGGGTCAGCGCCCCGGCCGCGGCGGCGGCCGCGAACTCTCCGGCGCTGTGGCCCAGGGCCAGGTCGGGGGTGATCCCGCAGTCGGCGAGGACCCGGGTGGCAGCGATCTGGACGGTGCCGAGCAGCGGCTGGCACACCTCGGTGGCGGCGAGCATGCGCCCGAGATCCCCGGTGTCCGCGAGAAACACAGGGGGCGTCTGGGGGGCATGAGACGTCTGGGGGGTCTGCGACGCCGGGGATGCGGAGGCCACGCCGTAGAGCAGGTCGGCCAGGTCGAAGCCGAGGTCGGCCCGGGCCACTGCGCTGAGTACGCGGACGGCCGAGCGGTAGGCGGGGAACCTCTCGTAGAGGTCCCGCATCATGCCGTGCCGCTGGCTGCCCTGGCCGGGGAAGAGGAAGGCGATGCGGCGCTGCGCGGCCGGCAGCGGGGCGTCGGCGGCGAAGGCGCCGTCGCCGAGGTCGCCCCGGGCTCCGGCGAGGAGCTGCTCACGGGCGTGGCGCAGGCGCCGGAGGAATCCGGCCGTGTCGGTGGCCACGATCGCGAGCCGGGCCGGCAAGGGCGCCCGCGCGCCCAGGGTGTGGGCCACGGCCGCCAGCGGCGTACGGTCCGCCGCGCCGAGGTCGTCGAGTACCTCGCCGATGCGCTGGTCCAGCAGCTCGGGGTCCCCGGCCGAGAGGAAGACGAGCTGGGGCCGGGTGGCTCCGGTGTCGTGGGCGGCTGCGCCGCTCCCGGCGCCGACGCCGCCTCGGTGCGCAGCGCGTCCGGGGGCGCCGGGAAAGCGGCAGCCGCGTCCGATGATGGCGATGTCGGTCATGGCGGGTCCGCCTTCGGTCCGGATGGCGCGTCGCTCCTGCTGGGCGCAGGACGGTCGCTTTCCACCGTGCCCGCCGGCGGTGCGGGGGCGTAGACCCGGCTGTTCGTTACTTGACAGGTGCCGCCCGCGGGTGCTGAACGCCACCTGCCGCGCGCCCACGGCGGGTGCGGTCCGGGGCCGCGGCGTCCGTGGGGAGGGAGGAAGGGCGAGGGCCGCCGCCGGAGGGACGGCCCCGACCGGTTCCTGACACCGTACGAGCGGCAGGGCCGTCGCGGCGATCCGCGACGGCCCTGCTGCGACGGGGTGGATCAGCCGGTGAAGCCGGCCGTGATGGAGCTGAACTGCCAGTCGCTCTGGGCGATGCCGGAGCAGGTCTCCTGCAGGCCGCCGCCGGGGCAGCCGCGGTCGCGGTTCACCGACCAGAAGGCGAGGCGCGCGATGTGGTGGGAGTTGGCCCAGTTGCGGATGTCGGTCCAGTTCTGGACGGTGGTGGTCTCCTGGGTGTCGCTGATGCCGTTCATGCCCGAGATGCCGATGTGGGAGTACGCGGTCGCGTCGTCCCAGCCGTAGGTGGACTTGAGCTTGGCCTTGAGGCCCTCGGTGGCGCTGACGGTGCTGGCGTACATGTCCGTCGAGGCGTTGCCGAAGTCGAACGGCATGATCGTGAAGACGTCGATGCCGGCGTTCAGCGCCTTGGACTGCTCGATCAGGCGGTTGCCCCAGCTGGTCGGGCCGGTGGTGGAGGTGCCGAAGGTCAGGATCGTCTTCAGGCCGGGGTTGTTCTGCTTGACGATCTTGAGCGCGCCGAGGATGCGGTCCTGGACCGCGGCGTTCTCGAACTCGTCGGTGTTCTCTATGTCCACGTCGATGGCCTTCAGCCCGTACGCGCTGATGACCTGCTGGTACGCACCGGCCAGGGCCTCGGCGCTGGAGCAGTTGGGGCCGAGCTTGTTGCCCTGCCAGCCCCCGATGGAGGGCACGATGTCGCCGCCCGCCGCGCGGATCGAGGCGATGGTGCTCTGGTCCACGCCGCCGGTCAGCGGGCGCTGGCCGTCCCAGGACGGGTTGCAGCCGCCCGAGGAGAGGATGAACGCCATCGTGAACCACTTGGTGCCGGTCGCGTTCATCACGGTGGTCGGGCTCGGCGGGTTGCCCCAGCCGAGGTAGAGGTACGGCGCGGCCTGCTTGAAGCCGGTCGGCGGCGTGGTCCCGGTGTCGGTGGTGACGTTGACGGTGTTCGAGGCGGCCGAGGTGTTCCCCGCGAGGTCGCGGGCGCGCACGGTGAACGCGTAGGCGGTGCCGGGGGTCAGGCCCGTGACGGTCGCGCCGGTGGTGGCGGAGGTCGCGACCTTCGTCCCGCCCTGGTACACGTCGTAGCCGTTCACGCCGACGTTGTCGGTGGACGCGGTCCAGGTCAGGGAGGCCGTGGTGGAGGTCTTGCCGGTGGCGGCGAGGTTGCCGGGCACGGTGGGCGCCTGGGTGTCGACGGTGCCGCCGGGGCCGTCCAGGGTGATGTCGTCGGCGTGGTAAGTGCCCTGTCCGTACCAGCCGTTGAGGTAGATCTCGGCGCTGGTCTGGGAGGCGCCGGTGGTGAAGGCGACGGTCAGCTTGGTGTACGTGGCGGCCGAGGGGGTCCACGTGGAGGCGCCGCCGGTGACCCCGAGGTAGACGTAGCTGCCGCGGACCCAGGCGGAGAGCGTGTAGCTGGTGTTGGGCTGCACGGCGACGGTCTGGACGCATTTGGCGTTGTCGCTCGCACTGGCCGCGCCGGCCAGTGCCTTGCTCCCGCCGTGCACCGGTGAGCCGACCACGGAGCCCAGCCCGCCGGAACAGGACCAGCCGGCCGTGGTGCCGGACTCGAAGTCGCCGTTCGCCAGGATGTTGGCGCCGAAGGCCGCTCCGGGGGAGGTCAGCACGGCGGCGGCGCCGAGCAGGGTGGCGCCGAGGGCGCAGGCCAGCCGTGTACGGGTTCGGTCAGGGGTACGCAAGGAAGTGCCTCCGGTGGGAATGGGGGGACGGCGTGGAGCGCGAAGCGTGGGCGTGCGGCCCGCCGGGGACGCGTGGGGACGGGGCGGCGGGCCCGTGGGTGGGGGAGCCCTGCGGCCGGGCGGGCGTGGGGAGTTGACGTCGTATCCGCTTCGTGGCCGGGAACCTAATCCTCCGGAAGGACCCCCGTCAACAGGTCTGGACCAACTGATAGGTGGCTCTCTCAATCGGAAGGTTTACTAACCGTGACGCTTGACAAGCCTCCCGCCCCTTCGGAAGCATGACGCGGTGCCAGCCTCCCGCCCCCACCACGTCGCCGTCCTCGTCCTCGAAGGGGCGAAACCCCTGGACGTCGGCATCCCCGCGCAGGTGTTCACGACCCGCGCGAGCATGCCCTACGAGGTCCGGGTGTGCGGGGCGGCCCCGGGGCTCGTGACCGGCGGTGACGGCCTGTCGTACTCCGTCGCCCACGGCCTCGAAGCCCTGGCCTGGGCCGACACCGTCTTCGTCCCCGGCTACCGGTACCCCGACCGCGAGGACCCGCCGCGGGCCGTCGTCGACGCGCTGATCGCCGCCCACGAACGGGGCGCGCGGCTCGCGGCCATCTCCACGGGAGCCTTCGCGCTCGCCGCCACGGGCCTGCTCGACGGCAAACGGGCCACCACGCACTGGCACTACACCCGGGCGCTCGCGGCGAAGTGGCCGCTGGTCCGGGTCGACGAGAACGTCCTGTTCGTCGACGAGGGCTCCGTGCTGACCTCGGCCGGAGCCGCCTCGGGCATCGACCTGTGCCTGCACATCCTGCGCAGCGACCTCGGGGTGGCCGCCTCGAACCACACGGCCCGGCGGCTGGTCGCGGCCCCCTACCGCAGCGGCGGCCAGGCGCAGTACGTGCCGCGCAGCGTGCCCGAGCCGCTCGGCCCGCGGTTCGCCGCCACCCGCGAGTGGGCGCTGCACCGCCTCGGCGAACCCCTCACCCTGGAGGTGCTCGCCCGGCACGCGGCGGTGTCCCCGCGCACGTTCTCGCGGCGGTTCGCCGAGGACACCGGGTACACGCCGATGCAGTGGGTGATGCGCGCCCGCATCGACGTGGCCCGCGAACTGCTGGAGCGTTCGGAGCGGAGCGTTGAGCAGATCGCCGCGGACGTGGGCCTGGGCACCGGCTCCAACCTGCGGCTGCACTTCCAGCACATCCTGCGGACCACGCCGAGCGAGTACCGGCGCACTTTCGCCCGGGGCGAGTGAGGCGTCCTGTGCCCGGGGCGAGTGGCGCGCTCGTGCCCGGGGCGGGTGACGGGAGGCGTCTTGGCGCGATCCTTGCGGACCGTGGCGATCGCGCCGCTGTCGCAGGCCCCCCGGACCCGCGAACCTGGTGACGAACCCACGGGACAGGGACAAGGGAGCCAGCATGACTCGCATCGCCATCAACGGATTCGGCCGCATCGGACGCAACGTGCTGCGCGCACTGCTCGAACGCGACAGCAAGCTCGAGGTCGTCGCGGTCAACGACCTCACCGAACCCGCCACCCTCGCGCGGCTGCTCGCCTACGACACCACCTCCGGCCGGCTCGGCCGCCCGGTGACCGTGGACGGGGACGTCCTCGTCGTCGACGGCCGCCGCATCAAGGTGCTCGCCGAGCGCGAGCCGGCGCAGCTGCCCTGGGCCGAACTCGGCGTGGACATCGTGCTGGAGGCCACCGGCCGCTTCGCCACGGCCAAGGCAGCCCGCGCCCACATCGACGCGGGGGCCAAGAGGGTGCTCGTCAGCGCACCGGCCGACGGGGCCGACATCACGCTCGCGTACGGGGTGAACAGCGACTCCTACGACCCGGCCCTGCACACGATCGTCTCCAACGCCTCGTGCACGACCAACGCCCTCGCGCCGCTGGCCGCCGTACTCGACGAGCTCGCGGGCATCGAGCACGGCTTCATGACCACGGTGCACGCCTACACGCAGGAGCAGAACCTGCAGGACGGTCCGCACCGCGACCCCCGCCGCGCCCGCGCCGCCGCCGTGAACATCGTGCCGACCACCACGGGTGCCGCCAAGGCCATCGGCCTGGTCCTGCCGAACCTGGACGGCAAGCTCTCCGGCGACTCGATCCGCGTCCCGGTCCCGGTGGGCTCGATCGTCGAGCTGAACACCACCGTCGCCCGCGACGTGACGCGCGAGGACGTGCTGGCGGCCTACCGCGCCGCCGCCGAGGGACCGCTCGCCGGCGTGCTGGAGTACTCGGACGACCCGCTCGTGTCCTCCGACATCACGGGCAACCCCGCCTCCTCCATCTTCGACTCGGAGCTCACCCGCGTCGAAGGCCGCCACATCAAGGTGGTCGCCTGGTACGACAACGAGTGGGGCTTCTCGAACCGGGTCATCGACACGCTCGAACTCCTCGCGAGCCGCTGAGGCCGGGCCACGGTCACCAGGCGCGCCGCGGACCGGGGAATCCGG
>NZ_JBEXPT010000210.1:0-5443 GCF_040612195.1 Streptomyces sp. NPDC006450
GCTTGGCCTCGGCGCGGGCGCTGCGCGCGGGCAGTGCGAGCTGGAGCACGTCGGCGAGGCTGCCGGCGTACCGGTCGGCGACGGCGCGGGCGAGGGCGAGCATGCGGGGGCCGAGCACGACCTCGGGCGAGACGACCTGGGCGAGGGCCGCGAGGGCTCCGTCGTAGTCGGACTCGGCGCGGCGCTCGATGACGAAGCCGTCGATGAGTCCGCCGCCCTCGCGGCGGCCGCCGTGGACCCGGTGGGAGCCCGCGCCGAAGCGGACCCGGACGCGGACACCGGGCTGGGCGGACTCGGAGAGTTCGGCGGGGACGGCGTAGTCGAAGAGCCGGTCGAGGTGGAGCACGCCCTTGTTGACGAGGACCCGGGCCACGGGCAGTTCCTCGGCGACGGCGGCTCCGCGCCAGGTGCGCGGCTTGGCCTTGGGCGCCTTGGCCTTCGCCTCGGCGACCATCTCCCGCATCAGCGCCAGCTGCTCCGGCGGGGAATCGTTCGCGCTGCTCACACCAGCATTCATACCAAACGACACCGACAAGGACGGGGTCGGTGGGGTGGCCCTCCCCCGACGCGTACGGCCCCGGACCTTGGGGTCCGGGGCCGTAGGGCGTCGAGCGGTGCCGGTGGTGCTGCTTACAGGCCCGCGGCCGTGCGCAGGGCGTCCACGCGGTCGGTGCGCTCCCAGGTGAAGTCCGGCAGCTCGCGGCCGAAGTGGCCGTAGGCGGCGGTCTGGGCGTAGATCGGGCGGAGCAGGTCGAGGTCGCGGATGATCGCGGCCGGGCGCAGGTCGAAGACCTGGCCGATGGCGTCCTCGATCTTCTGCACGTCCACCTTGTGCGTGCCGAAGGTCTCCACGAACAGACCGACGGGCTCGGCCTTGCCGATCGCGTACGCGACCTGGACCTCGCAGCGCGAGGCCAGACCGGCGGCGACGACGTTCTTGGCGACCCAGCGCATGGCGTACGCGGCGGAACGGTCGACCTTGGACGGGTCCTTGCCCGAGAAGGCGCCGCCACCGTGACGGGCCATGCCGCCGTAGGTGTCGATGATGATCTTGCGGCCGGTCAGGCCGGCGTCGCCCATCGGGCCGCCGATCTCGAAGCGGCCGGTCGGGTTGACCAGCAGGCGGTAGCCCTCGGTGTCGAGCTTGATGCCGTCCTCGATCAGCTGGCTCAGGACGTGCTCGACCACGAATTCACGGATGTCCGGGGCGAGCAGCGAGTCCAGGTCGATGTCCGCCGCGTGCTGCGAGGACACGACGACCGTGTCGAGGCGGACGGCCTTGTCGCCGTCGTACTCGATGGTGACCTGGGTCTTGCCGTCGGGACGCAGGTACGGGATGGTCCCGTTCTTGCGGACCTCGGACAGCCGCTTGGAGAGGCGGTGCGCGATGTGGATCGGGAGCGGCATGAGCTCGGGGGTCTCGTCGCAGGCGTACCCGAACATCAGGCCCTGGTCGCCGGCGCCCTGCTTGTCGAGCTCGTCCTCGTCGCCCTCGACCCGCTTCTCGTACGCGGTGTCGACGCCCTGCGCGATGTCCGGGGACTGCGCGCCGATGGACACCGACACGCCGCAGGAGGCGCCGTCGAAGCCCTTCTTCGAGGAGTCGTAGCCGATCTCGAGGATCTTGTCGCGGACGAGCTGCGCGATGGGCGCGTACGCCTTCGTCGTCACCTCTCCCGCGATGTGGACGAGACCGGTGGTGATGAGGGTCTCCACGGCGACGCGCGAGGTCGGGTCCTCGGTGAGGAGCGCGTCGAGAATGGTGTCGCTGATCTGGTCAGCGATCTTGTCGGGGTGACCCTCGGTCACAGACTCCGAGGTGAACAGGCGACGGGACACAACGCTCCCTGGGGTTGCAGCGGCTGCTGGCTGAAATGTTGGTGGAACCACATCGGAGGCTGCGCCCGATCACGTTCCGGCTGCAGTTTATCGGTCGCCACCGTTCGCCGGACCACCCGTCTCGCCCTATGGGAGCCGTGTGACCTGCGACACTCCATTCTTACCCACGGATCAGTCCGCGGAAAGGCCCTCCGCTCAGGCGCGTCGCGCTCCGATGCGCGGTGCCACCTGATCCCAAATCACGTCCGCGAGCGTTTCCTTCGGTCCGTAGGGGACGGCGAGCTCACTTCCGTCGGAGGACAGGATGACGGCCTCGTTCTCCTCGGAACCAAAGGTCTTCGCCTCGCCCACCTCGTTGACGACGAGAAGATCACACTTCTTGCGGAGGAGCTTGCTCCGCCCGTTGGCCAGGACGTCGTCGGTCTCGGCGGCGAAACCCACGACGACCTGGCCCTCCCGGGCCCGGTCGGCGGAAATCTCCGCGAGAATGTCCGGATTCCGCACGAGGGCGACCGGCGCGGGGTCCTGCCCGTCCTTCTTCTTGATCTTCCCGCCCGCGTACTCGGCCGGCCGGAAGTCGGCCACGGCCGCGGCCATCACCACCGCGTCGGCGTCCGCGGCGGCCTTGAGCACGGCCTCGCGCAGCTGCAGGGCCGTCCCGACCCGTACGAGGTCCACCCCGGCCGGGTCGGCGAGCGCGGCGTTGGCGGAGACCAGGGTGACCCTGGCCCCGCGGGCGACCGCGGTACGGGCGAGGGCGTAGCCCTGCTTGCCGGAGGAGCGGTTGCCGAGGAAGCGGACCGGGTCCAGCGGTTCGCGCGTACCGCCCGCGCTGATCACCACGTGCCGGCCGGCGAGGTCGGGCTCGGACACCCCGCGGGCCAACACCCTGACGCACACCTCGAAGATCTCCTCGGGGTCGGGGAGCCGCCCCTTGCCGGTGTCCTTGCCGGTGAGCCGGCCGACGGCCGGCTCGATGACAACGGCCCCGCGCCTGCGCAGCGTGGCCACGTTCTCCTGGGTGGCCGGGTGCTCCCACATCTCGGTGTGCATCGCGGGTGCGAACACCACCGGGCAGCGTGCGGTGAGCAGGGTGTTGGTGAGCAGGTCGTCGGCCAGACCGTGGGCGGCCTTGGCGAGCATGTCGGCGGTGGCCGGGGCGACGACGACGAGTTCGGCGGTCTGTCCGATGCGGACGTGCGGCACCTCGTGGACGCTCTCCCACACCTCGGTGGAGGCCGGGTTCCCGGAGAGGGCGGCCCAGGTGGCCTCCCCCACGAAGTTCAAGGACGCCGCCGTGGGCACCACGCGTACGTCGTGCCCGGACTCGGTCAGCCGGCGCAGCAGCTCGCACGCCTTGTAAGCGGCGATCCCGCCACTGACTCCGAGCACGACCTTCGGCTTACCCACCACACACGCCCCTTCGGCTGACGACCGCCACCACACCTATGACACCTATGACACACCACAGGCCCGGCAGATGTTCTGCCGGGCCTGTGGTGAAAGGAAACTCGTGTCTTACTGAGCCGGGGCCTCGATGGCCTCGGAGGTCAGCAGACCCGCGTTGATCTCGCGCAGCGCGATCGAAAGCGGCTTCTCGTGGACGTGGGTGTCCACCAGCGGGCCGACGTACTCGAGCAGGCCCTCACCGAGCTGCGAGTAGTACGCGTTGATCTGACGCGCGCGCTTGGCCGCGTAGATCACGAGGCTGTACTTCGAGTCCGTGGCCTCGAGCAGCTCGTCGATCGGCGGGTTGATGATGCCCTCGGGCGCAGTAATGGAAGAGGACACGCTCTACCTTCCGAAGATGGGGTAAGACCTAGAAGTGTCGAATTCGGACCGTCCGGACCGGTTGAACACCGGTCAACGATCAGACGACATTCATCAACGTTAGCAGCTCGCGCGCCACGTCCTCGACCGAGGTGTTGACCAGAGTGGTGTCGAACTCGGATTCGGCAGCCAGTTCGATCTTGGCGGCGCCGAGCCTGCGCTCGACGACCTCGGCCGATTCGGTGCCGCGGCCGGTGAGCCGGCGGACCAGTTCGTCCCAGCTCGGAGGAGCCAGGAAGACCAGCTGCGCCTCGGACATGGACTCGCGTACGAGCCGTGCGCCCTGGAGATCGATCTCCAGCAGGACCGGCTCGCCGTTCTCCAGGCGTTCCAGCACTGCGCCGCGTGGTGTGCCGTAGCGGTTGCCCGCGAACTCGGCCCACTCCAGCAGCTCGCCATTGGCGATCAGCTTGTCGAACTCGTCGTCGTTGACGAAGAAGTAGTGGACTCCGTGTCGTTCACCGGGCCGCGGCTTGCGGGTGGTGGCCGACACCGAGAGCCAGACCTCGGGGTGAACCTTGCGCATATGCGCGACGACCGTGCTCTTGCCGACCCCCGAAGGGCCGGAGAGCACGGTCAGCCGCGGACGAACCTCTGCTGCCATAGAGCGATTATCCAGCTTCTCGGGACTGCCTGAGAACGCCGGGAGAACTTCGGACGACGCCTTAGGCGGCGTTGCCGCCGAACTCGCGCTCCAGAGAGGCGATCTGGTTGGAACCGAGACCTCGGACACGCCGGGACTCGGAGATGCCGAGGCGCTCCATGAGCTGCTTGGCGCGCACCTTGCCGACGCCAGGCAGGGACTCCAGGAGAGCGGAAACCTTCATCTTGCCGATGACGTCGTTCTCCTGCCCCAGCTTGATGACGTCATGCAGGGAGGCGCCGGAGTGCTTGAGTCGATTCTTCACCTCGGCCCGCTCCCGGCGAGCCGCGGCGGCCTTTTCGAGCGCTGCTGCGCGCTGTTCAGGGGTAAGGGGCGGAAGAGCCACGCCTACGTCACCTCGGATGTCGAACTGTCGGATACGGACCAGTGAAATGCCGGAAGGCATCACACCAGGCGAGCGCCCGAACAGCGGTGGTGCTCGATCGCTGCTCGTTCACTCTGCTCGGAGACTAGCGGCCATGACCGCTCCAGTCAGCGAGAACGGACGAAAAGTCCTGGTCAGCCTCCACTGAACCGTACATCACGGACAAACCACCCCGGATTTGTCCGGTGAAGGACGTTCCAATTTCGTCAGAGAGCGCGATGAGCGAGTCCGACGGCCGCTTCGAACGCCCCGATCCCGCGTACGGCGAGTGCCGCGCGCGGCTCGTCGCGGATCCGCAGGGGTTCGAAGGGATCGTTGAACAGGACCGCCCCCACCGCCACGCCCGAAGCGCCCGCGCGTACGCGTGCGAGCGCGTCCCGGCCGGTGGCGGTCCCCCGCCTCGAGGGCCCGTCGGCGCCCGCGTGCGTACAGGCGGCCGCGGTGTCGGTGATCCGCGTCACACCGAGGAGGCGTCGGCCCCGATGCCGACCGCTCCGGGCAGCGGCCGCGCCTTGGAGGTCCTCGGGCAGGGTTCCGGCGTCGTCCCGGCGGACGGGTGCCGTCGAGAACGGGGCCGGATGTGCAGGAGCGAAGGAATCGGAGCCCGTGTAGATCCCGATGCCGCAGGTCACGGCCTCTTCGACGGCGCTGCAACCACCGTCCCCGGGGGTCCGCCCCCGGGCGCCGCGCCTCGAACGTTCTGTCGCACCGGGTCCTTGAGTTCGGCGAACACGAGGTGTACCCCG
>NZ_JBEXPT010000211.1:0-5303 GCF_040612195.1 Streptomyces sp. NPDC006450
GCCGTCTCCCCGTTCCACCCCCCGGGGGGGGGGCGCGGCCCGCCCGCCCCCCCCCGCCCCCCCCCCTCTGTGTCGTATACGAAAAGCGGATCAGCGCATCTTTCCGCCGCGCGGCATGCGCATCCCCTTGGGCATCGGGCCCTTCGGGATGGGCATGTTGCTCAGCAAGTCGCCCATGGCCCGCAGCTTGTCGTTGACCTGGGTGATCTGGGGGCCGGAGAGCACGCGGGGCAGCTTCATCAGGGTCGTACGGACCTTCTTGAGCGGCACCTCGCCCTGGCCCGTGCCCACGATGAAGTCGTGGACCGGGATGTCGGGCATGATCCGGGCCAGCTTCTTCTTCTCGTTCGCGAGCATCGGCTTCACCCGGTTCGGGTTGCCCTCGGCGATCAGGACCACGCCCGCCTTGCCCACGGCACGGTGGACGATGTCCTGCTGCTTGCTCATCGCGACGGCGGGGGTGGTGCTCCAGCCCCTGCCCACGTTGTCCAGTACGGCCGCGGCCGCGCCCGGCTGTCCCTCCATCTGTCCGAAGGCGGCCGTCTCGGCTCGCCGTCCGAAGATGATCGCCATCGCCAGGAACGCCACCAGGAAGCCCAGGATGCCCAGGTACACCGGGTGGTCGATCAGGAAGCCGATCGCAAGAAAGACACCAAAGGTGACGATTCCCACGCCCGCGACGATCAGACCGACCTTCGGGTCGGCCTTGCGCGTCATCTTGTACGTCAGGGCGATCTGCTTCAGTCGCCCGGGGTTCGCAGCAGTCTCTGCGTTTGACTTCCTCGCCATGCAGCGAAGTTTACGTGGCCTTCTCGGTCCGGGTCGCCGCGGCCTCGAGTACGTGCTCGGTTTCGACCCGGTCCTGGGCCCTGCGGCGGTCCTCGAGGACGGCCGTCCAGGCGTTCCGGCGGGCGCCGCTCATGAGCAGCGACTCCAGGCCGCGGACGGCGTCGGTGAAGGACGGGATGGCGATGGCGCGTACGGGCGCGGCCTGCATGGTGTCGACCCTTTCACGGAGCTCACGTCGGGGGTTGCCAAGCGTGTGTGCGGTGCGTCGAACAATCGTCACTGACTGGTGTTACCAGGGGATGACCGACTGGTCAAACAGTGATGAAACCTTGATGCGGCCCACCAGGACTCCCACTGGAGAGAGCCTAGGGGCCGCATCGGTGCGGTGTTACCCGTAAGTAAGACTTTGTGCGCGAGTTCACATACCACCCGCATCACGCGCCTCAGACGGTCGCGCTGCGCTTCTCCATCGCCTGCTGGTAGAGACGGCCGGCGCGGTACGAGGACCGGACGAGCGGGCCGGACATGACGCCGGAGAAACCGATCTCCTCGGCCTCCTGAGCCAGCTCCACGAACTCGGCCGGCTTCACCCAGCGCTCGACGGGGTGGTGGCGCGGCGAGGGCCGCAGGTACTGCGTGATGGTGATGAGCTCGCAGCCCGCCTCGTGGAGGTCCTTCAGCGCCTGGCTGACCTCCTCGCGCTCCTCGCCCATGCCCAGGATCAGGTTGGACTTGGTGACGAGGCCGTAGGCCCGCGCCCGGGTGATGACGTCCATCGAGCGCTCGTAGCGGAAGCCGGGGCGGATCCGCTTGAAGATGCGCGGCACCGTCTCGATGTTGTGGGCGAAGACCTCGGGGCGGGAGGCGAAGACCTCTTCCAGCAGCTCCGGGACCGCGTTGAAGTCCGGGGCCAGCAGCTCGACCTTGGTGTGGCCGCTCTCGCGGCCCGCCGTCTGCTGGTGGATCTGGCGCACGGTCTCCGCGTAGAGCCAGGCTCCGCCGTCCGCCAGGTCGTCGCGCGCGACGCCCGTGATGGTGGCGTAGTTCAGGTCCATGGTGACCACGGACTCGCCGACGCGGCGGGGCTCGTCGCGGTCCAGCGCCTCGGGCTTGCCCGTGTCGATCTGGCAGAAGTCGCAGCGCCGGGTGCACTGGTCGCCACCGATGAGGAAGGTGGCCTCGCGGTCCTCCCAGCATTCGTAGATGTTCGGACAGCCGGCTTCCTGGCACACCGTGTGCAGTCCTTCGCCCTTCACCAGGGCCTGCATCTTGGTGTACTCGGGGCCCATCTTCGCCCGGGTCTTGATCCACTCGGGCTTGCGCTCGATGGGGGTCTGGGCGTTACGGACCTCGAGGCGCAGCATCTTGCGTCCGTCGGGTGCGACTGCGGACACGACCGGCTCCCTGTGACTTCGATTCTTCGGCGCCCACCAGGGTACGCCCGTAATTTCATACGCTCTTACGTCGGCCAACCTGCGGGGTGCCCGACCCATTCCCCCGGGGGCTAGCCGGCGGCCGGCTCTATCGCGCGGGGCCGCAGCTCCGCCTGCTCCAGGACGTCCTTCAGGTGCCGTTCGATCACCGGCAGCACGTCGGCGATGGTGATCTCGCGGCCCAGCTCGTAGGAGAGCGAGGTCACACCGGCGTCCCGGATCCCGCAGGGGACGATCCGGTCGAACCAGGTGTTGTCGGGGTTCACGTTGATCGCGAATCCGTGCATCGTGACGCCCTTGGCGACCCGGATGCCGATGGCGGCGAGCTTGCGGTCCTCGCGGCGCTGGCCGGCGTTGGACGGGGCGTACTCGGGGCCGTTCAGCCGGGGGTCGAACTCCTCGTCGTGCAGCCTCGGGTCGAGGTCCAGCGAGAGGCCGCCGATCTTCGGGCGCTCCTCCACGGGGTCGCCGAGCACCCAGACCCCGCTGCGTCCCTCGACGCGGGTGGTCTCCAGGCCGAACTCGGCGGCCGTGCGGATCAGCGCGTCCTCCAGGCGGCGGACGTGGGCGACCACGTCCACGGGGCGGGGCAGCTTCATGATCGGGTAGCCGACCAGCTGGCCCGGGCCGTGCCAGGTGATCTTGCCGCCGCGGTCCACGTCCACGACGGGCGTGCCGTCGAGCGGGCGCTCGTTCTCGGCGGTGCGCCGGCCGGCCGTGTAGACCGGCAGGTGCTCCAGCAGCAGGCAGGTGTCCTCGATCTCGTCCGCGAAGCGGGCCGCGTGCACCCGGCGCTGCTCTTCCCAGGCCACCGTGTACTCGACGGCCTCCGGGCCGAAGCCCATGCGGACAAACCCAAGCTCAGCCACCGCGGCGCCTCCTCGTTGAACCTGCCGACGAACTTGCTGTGTGCACCTATCGCACCAGGCAAGGGTACGGCGGCCCCAGCGCTCCCCGTCAGGCGCCCGTCCCGGGCACCGCCCACACCCCGGGATCCGGGGGTCCGGGCAGCTGTTTCGGCCGCCTGCGGCCCTTCGGCGGCCGGTCCGGGTCCTCGTCCGCCCGGGGCAGCCGGCGATGCCCTTCGGTGTGGTCGTTCACCCAGCCGCAGACCCCGCACGCGTAGCGCCCGTCCAGACCCGCGATGTAGGTCCCGCACCGCCGGCACTCCGCCTCGGTCAGCTCGGGCGCGGCCAGCTCGGGCACGTGCGGCGGGGCCGTGGACTCTGCGTGGCTGCCGGCGCCGTCGGGGCGCTCGCAGCTCGCGGGGGGAGGCTCCCCGGGGGGCCGGCGGGTCATGGGGCGCAGCGTACGCGGGTGAAGGGGGTCGGTCCGTAAAGAGACCCACCGGTTCTGCACACGATCGGATGAATGTGGGACAGAGAGGGCGGTACAGGCGAGGTTCGCCGCTACATTCACGCCGTTCACAGGGCCGGGACTCCGGTCCGTCACGTCAGGAGACCGTGGAGCCGATGACGGAACGACCTGCCCAGCGTGTCCCCAACCGGCAGCTCTCGGCACTGATCGCCGAGGCCGGGTTCTCCAACGCCGGGCTCGCCCGCCGTGTCGACCAGCTCGGTCTGGAGCACGGTCTCGATCTGCGGTACGACAAGACCTCCGTGACCCGCTGGCTGCGCGGGCAGCAGCCGCGCGGCACCACCCCGGCGCTGATCGCGGAGGTGTTCACCCGGCGCCTGGGGCGGCGGCTGTCGGCCCAGGACCTGGGCCTGGACGCGTGCGCCCCGGTGTACGCGGGGCTGGAGTTCGCGGCCACCCCCGAGGAGGCCGTCGACATCGCGAGCGGGCTCTGGCGCAAGGACTCCGGTTCGCACGCCGAGCTGCGCAAGATCGCCTTCACCCCGGCCGGGCTGGTGGTGCCCAGCCGGGACTGGCTGATCGGGCGGGCCGACGAACGGGTCGGCCGGGGCGCGGAGCAGGCCGCGGCGCGCGTTCCCGAACAGAGCCGTCCCGAACAGAACCGTCCGCTGCCCGGCCGGACCTCGGTGCCCCGGCAGCGGCAGATCGACCGCGGTCCCGGGCAGCGGGTGACGGGCGGTGACATCGCGGCGCTCAGATCCGTGGGCGAGCTGTTCCGCACCCTGGACCACGCCTACGGAGGCGGCCATGCCCGCCAGGCCCTGGTGCGGTACCTGGAGCACGAGGCCGAGCCGATGCTGCGCGGCACCTACGGGGAGACCACCGGGCGCCGGCTGTTCTCCGCCGCCGCCGATCTGACCCGGCTCGCGGGCTGGACCTCGTACGACATCGCCGCGCACGGGCTCGCCCAGCGGTACTTCGTCCAGGCGCTGCGCCTGGCCCAGGCCGCCGGGGACCGGCCGTACGGGGCGTACGTGCTGATCACGATGAGCCGGCAGGCGGTCTACCTCGGCCACGGCCGGGAGGCGGTGCAGCTGGCCCGGGTGGCCCAGCAGGGCGTCGGCTCCGGGCCGCCGCCGGTGGTGCAGGCGCTGCTGCACTCGGCGGAGGCGCGCGGGCACGCGGTGCTCGGGGAGGTCAGGGCGTCGACGGCCTCGCTGGTGCGGGCCGAGCGGGCGCTCGGCGCGGCCCGGCCGGGGGACGACGTACCGCACTGGGCGCGGGACTACGACGAGGCGCAGCTCGCGGACGAGTTCGGGCACTGCCACCGGGACCTCCAGCAGTACCGGGCCTCGGCGCAGCACGCGGAGCGGTCCTTGCAGCTGCGGGCGCCCTCGTACGCGCGCTCGCGGCTGTTCTGCCGGGTGGTGCTGGCCACGGCGCGGCTGGGGCTGGGCGAGCTGGACCAGGCGTGCGCGCTGGGCGCGGAGGCGGCGCAGCAGGCGATGGAGATGCGGTCGGTGCGGGCGGTGGAGTACGTACGGGACTTCGAGCGGCGGCTGGAGCCGTACCGGGACGCGGCGGCGGTGCGGGGGTACCGGGACCGGGTGGCCGCGCTGTCCTGACCCTGCGGGTCGGCTGCGGGGGCGCAGGGGCTGCGCCCCGGGCCCCGGTGGCTGCGCCGTGGTGCCCCGGCGGGTCCGCTCCCGGGGCTCCGCCCCGGACCCCGCGCCTCAAACGCCGGCGGGGCTGGTTCTCCCAGCC
>NZ_JBEXPT010000212.1:0-5276 GCF_040612195.1 Streptomyces sp. NPDC006450
CCGACGACCCTCAGCCCGGAAACGCTCCTCCAACGGGGCAAGCATTTCACGGGGACCCGAAGCCACCACCGAACGCGGCCCGTTCACCGCAGCCAAACCCACATCAACGAGCCCGGCCAGCGCCTCGACCAGTTCATCCTCCGTGGCCTCGACCGCCAGCATCGCTCCGCCAGCCGGCAGGGCCTGCATCAGACGACCACGCGCCGCCACCAGAGAGCACGCGTCCGCCAGTGAGAGCACACCGGCGATGTGCGCTGCGGCAATCTCACCCACGGAATGACCCGCCACAACATCAGGCAGAACACCCCACGACGCCCACAACCGCGCCAGAGCCACCTGAAGCGCGAACACCGCAGGCTGCGAAACCCCAGTCCCCCACACCTCAGAACCCGGCCCACCATCCAACAGCAACGGGCCTACGGGAACTTCCAGTTGGGCATCGAGCAGCCCGCACACCTCGACCAGAGCCTCACGGAACACCGGGAACCGAGCCACAAGACCCGCACCCATACCCGACCGCTGCGAACCCTGACCCGAGAACGCAAACGCCGTCAGCCCCTCCGCGACACTCCCCCGCACCAGATCCCGAGAAGTACCGTCAGCCGCCAACACCTCAAGCCCAGCCGACAGTTCATCCAGATCCGAAGCCAGAACCACCGCGCGGTGCTCAAGACCCGCACGCGTCACCACCTGCGAGAACGCAACATCGGCAAGCCTCAGCGACGCATCCGAAGCGACACGCTCACTAAGCCGCTCAGCCTGACCGCGCAAACCGGCCGCCGACTTGGCCGACACCACCACCGGCAGGACACCCACGGCCGGAACGTCCACCACACCAGCAGGAACCTCGACCGCCGGCGGCTCCTCGACAATCACATGCGCATTCGTCCCGCTCAGCCCGAACGACGACACACCCGCACGACGCGGACGCTCACCCTTCGGCCAAGAACGCGCCTCGGTAAGGAGCTCCACCCGGCCTGCCGACCAGTCCACCTGCGGCGACGGCTCATCCACATGCAGCGTCTTCGGCAGCACACCGTGCTGCATCGCCATCACCATCTTGATCACACCAGCGACACCCGCCGCCGCCTGCGCATGACCCATGTTCGACTTCAACGACCCCAGCCACAGCGGAACATCACCCGTCCGCTCCTGACCGTACGTCGCCAGCAGCGCCTGCGCCTCGATCGGGTCACCCAGCGTCGTGCCGGTGCCGTGGCCCTCCACCGCGTCGATGTCAGCGGCCGACAGTCGGGCGTTGGCCAGGGCCTGCCGGATCACCCGCTGCTGCGAAGGACCGTTCGGCGCCGTCAGACCGTTACTCGCACCATCCTGATTGACCGCACTGCCCTTGATCACCGCCAGAACCTTGTGACCGTTCCGCTCCGCATCCGACAGACGCTCCACCAGGAGCATGCCGACGCCCTCGGACCAGCCCGTACCGTCGGCCGAGCCGGCGAAGGACTTGCAGCGGCCGTCGGCCGCCAGGCCCTTCTGGCGGCTGAAGGCGACGAACGGCGACGGGGTGGACATGACCATCACGCCGCCGGCCAGCGCGAGTGAGCACTCCCCCGACCGCAGGGCCTGCGCCGCCAGGTGGAGGGCCACCAGGGACGAGGAGCACGCCGTGTCCACCGTCACGGCCGGGCCCTCCAGGCCGAGGTGGTACGAGATGCGGCCGGAGATCACCGAGGCCGCGTTGGCGGTGGCCATGTACGCCTCGCCGATCTCCGGCACCGTGTCGAGGAGGTCCGCGTAGTCCTGGATGCCCGATCCCGCGAAGACGCCGACGCGGCGTCCGCGCAGCGACAGGGGGTCGATGCCGGAACGTTCGACGGCTTCCCAGGAGGTCTCCAGCATCAGCCGCTGCTGCGGGTCGGTGGCCAGCGACTCGCGCGGGTTCATGCCGAAGAAGTCGGCGTCGAAGCCGGCCACGTCGGCGACGAAGCCACCCTCGCCGACGTAGCTGCTGCTCGCTCCCTCGGCGTCGCCGTCGCGAAGGCGGGCGAGGTCCCAGCCACGGTCGTCCGGGAACGGCGACACCGCGTCCCGTCCCTCCGCCACCAGGTCCCAGAGTGCCTCCGGCGTGGTCACGCCACCCGGGTACCGGCAGGCCATGCCGATGATCGCGATGGGCTCGGTGTCCTGGCTCTCCAGCTCGTCGAGGCGGCGACGGGTCTGGTGCAGATCTGCCGTCACTCGCTTCAGGTAGTCGAGAAGTTTCTGGTCATCCGCCATTTCGGTGCCACCGAGTCCTTGATCTGGAAAGTCGTAACGAGTGGGGAGGCTCAGGCGAGGCCGAGTTCCTTGTCGATGAAGTCGAAGACGTCGTCTGCCGACGCGCTCTCCAATTGGGAGCCGACGTCCACCGCCGCATCGGGCGAGTCACCGAGCCTGGAGGCGAGTGAGCGCAGCCAGGAAATGACGTTGAGCTCTGACAGTTCGTCCGTGTCGAGCCCCAGCACGGTTGTCTCCAGTTGCGCCAGGCGCTCCTGCAACGACGGCTGCCCTGAAGGGCCTTCGCCCTCGGGGCACAGCTCGGACCGCAGATAGGCGGCGAGCGCCGAGGGGTTCGCGTAGTCGAAGACCATCGTGCTCGGCAGATTCCTGCCGGTGGCCGTGGTCAGCCGGTTGCGGAGGTCGACGGCGATCACGGAGTCGAAGCCGAGGTCCTCGAAGGCCCGGCCCGGGTCCAGGTCCGACGGCGAGTCGTAGCCGAGCAGTTCGCCGACGTGTGTGCGCACGAGCGTGAGCAGGGTGCGGGACTGCTCCGCCGGGGACATCCCGGCGAGTTCCGCGGCGAGTTGGGTTGCCCCGCCCGATGCGTCGCGCACAGTGTCGGAGCCGCCGTCCAGCAGGGCGCGCACTTCGGGGATCGCGTCCAGTACGGGTCGCGGGCGGGCGAGCGTGTACGTGGGCGCGAAGCGGGACCAGTCGAACTCGGCCACGACGACGTGTTCCTCGGAGCGTACGAGTTCTCGCCGCAGGCTTGCGAGCGCCGTCTCGGGGGCCATGGCGGGGGCGCCGATCCGACGCATGACGGCCGCAAGCTCCTCGTCGACCATCCCGCCCTGCCAGGAACCCCAGGCGATCGCGGTCGAGGTACGCCCACGGGCCCTGCGGCTGCGCGCCAGCCCGTCCAGGTAGGCGTTGGCACCCGCGTAGGCCGCCTGGCCGGCGCTGCCCCAGACCGCCGAGCCGGAGGAGAAGAGGACGAAGGCGTCCAGGGGCCGGTCACCGAGCAGCTCGTCGAGGTGGCGGGCACCGAGCACCTTGGCCCGGGCCACTTCTGCGAACTCGTCGAGGGTCAGCTCGGTCAGCGGCGCGAGGCGCTGTGCGGCGCCCGCGGCATGGAAGACCGCCGAGAGGGGCCGGTCCTCACCGAAGGACGCGAGCAGCGATTCCAACAGGTCGCGGTCGGCGACGTCGCAGGCCTCGATCCGTACCCGGGCTCCCAGACCCTCCAGTTCTGCGGCCAACTCGGCTGCTCCGGCAGCCGCGTTGCCACGGCGGCTGGTGAGGACCAGGTCCCGCGCCCCGTGTGCGGCCAGCATGCGGGCCACGTGCGCGCCGAGCCCACCGGTTCCGCCGGTGATCAGGACGGCGCCGCCCGGAGTCCACGCGCTCTCGCCCTGGATGCCCTGCTCGGGCAGGGCCGCCCGCACCATGCGGTACGCGTACGTCGTGGCGCCCCGGACCGCCAGCCGGTCCTCGCCACCTTCCACGGTCAGGGCCGCGCACAGGCGGCGCGACGCCGCGTCGTCCAGATCCACGGGTACGTCCACCAGTCCGCCCCAGGTCTCGGGCCGGTCCAGGGACAGCGAGAGGCCCATGCCCCACACCACTGCCTGCGCGGGGTCGGCCGTCTCCTCCGGCGTGGCCGCGACGGCACCCGAGGTCACGATCCGGAGAGGAGCGCCGATACCGGCGTCCGCGAGGGCCTGCGCGAGGACGACCGTGTCGGCGGTCCCCTGGGAAAGCTCCGGATGGCCGGCACTGTCACGTGCGTCGAGCGCGAGCAAGGAGAGGACGCCCTGCGGGGTCTCCGCATCCACGCTCTCGGCGAGTACCGCCGCCAGTGAGGCCCGGTCGTGGCCGCCGACCTCGATGGGGATCGTCTTGACCCCCTGCTGGTCGAGCGCCTTCTGGATGCGATCGACGAGTACGGGGGCTGCGTGCGCGGCGGGGAGGAGGACGAGCCAGGTACCTGACAGCGCCGAGCCTTCGGTGAGGGAGACCGGCTGCCAGTCGGTCTTGTAGCGCAAGCCGTCCAGCAGGCGGTTCGCCCGCTGGCGTCCGCGCATCTCGGCCATGGCTGGCAGCACCGCGCCGAGGGAGCCGCTGTCGACTCCCAGCAGCTCGGCGAAGGTACCCGGCTCCGCCGATTCGACCGCGTCCCAGAACGCCGCGTCGAGAGGGTCGGCCTGCGCGGTGGGCGCCGCGTCGGCGGCCTGGGTCCAGTAGCGCTCCTGTTGGAAGGCGTACGTGGGCAGGTCGATCCGGGCCGGGGCGTGCTCGGCGTAGAACGCATCCCAGTCGATGCCCGTGCCGGAGACGTGGAGGCGGGCCAGAGCGGTCAGGACCGATTCCGCCTCGTCCTTGTTTCCGTGCAGGCTCGGTACGACCACGGCGCGGGAGTCGTCCGGGAGGGACTGCTGGGTCAGCGCCGACAGAACCCCCTGCGGGCCGATCTCCAGGAAACGGGAGACACTGGTGTCGGCAAGAGCGGTGACCGCGTCCGCGAAACGCACCGGGCGCAGGACGTGCTCGATCCAGTAGTCGGGGTCCTGCCACGCGGCGTCCGAGGCGCCGGTGACCGTCGAGACGGTCGATACCTTGGCCGGCTGGAAGTCGAGTGCTTCGACCACCTTGCGGAACGGCTCGATCATCGGCTGCATCAGCGGAGAGTGGAAAGCATGGCTGACGTCCAGCCAACGCACCCGACGGCCCTCAGCCCGGAAACGCTCCTCCAACGGGGCAAGCGTTTCACGGGGACCCGACGCCACCACCGAACGCGGCCCGTTCACCGCAGCGACGCCCACATCCGCAAGCCCGGCCAGCGCCTCGACCAGCTCGTCCTCTGTGGCCTCGACCGCGAGCATCGCCCCGCCAGTCGGCAGGGCCTGCATGAGACGACCACGCGCCGCGACCAGAGAGCACGCGTCCGCCAGTGAGAGCACGCCGGCGATGTGCGCTGCGGCAATCTCACCCACGGAATGACCCGCCACAACATCAGGCAGAACACCCCACGACGCCCACAGCCGGGCCAGAGCCAC
>NZ_JBEXPT010000213.1:0-5211 GCF_040612195.1 Streptomyces sp. NPDC006450
CTTCGCCGGCCGCCGGGTCGTCGGCGGCGGGGCGGGCCGGGTCGGCCGCCGGTGCCGAGGACTTGACGGCGGGCGCGATGTCCTTCGTGATGTCGACGCCCTTGGGCGGGGCGTCGGGGCCGTGGGTGCACAGACCCGAGCCGGTCCGGTAGACGCCGGCGCACCGGTCGCCCTTCGGGGCGGGGGCGAGGCCGTCGTAGACCATGCCGCGCGCGCTCTCGTTGGCGGGTGCGGCCGCGAGGGGTTCGGGCTCCTGGTCCCGGGCGGGCGCGGCGGCCGGTGCGGCGGCCTCCGTACCCGCTTGTACGGACACGGCCCGGGCGTCGTCACCCAGTCCGGAGTAGGCGATGCCGGCGGCCATCACCGCCGCCGAGGCCATGGCAGCGGTGAGGAGCATCAACCGCCGCGGCTTGCGGCGGTGTTCAGGCCGTCTGCGTCGTTCTGTCATGGGCACCTCAAGTGAACATCGGATGAGTGGGTGCGCGGAAGCCTGCCAGACGAATGCGCCGGAGAATTCGGACAAAGAGGGGTGCGGTTCGAGAAATCGTTCCGTTACCTGTCTGTCAGATCTGATGAACACTCAACAAGCAATAAAATAAGGCGAGTTACGCGCGTCATGCGATATTGGTCCAGGCCTTATCGGAGCAGTCGTTATCTAATCGAGATAACAAGTTGAGCGCTATTGACGGGAATTCAGTCAAGGATTCACCTAATTGCTACCTGTCGAATTCCCTTGGTCACGACCCGTGAGGACGGCGCGGCCCGGTCGGCTCGGCGGAGCACGGAGGCGTGCTGCGCGGCCCGCTGATGGAGCGTCCGATCCCACGGCGGCCAAGCGGCCGATGCGCGTGGCGCGATGAGCTCGGGCAGGACGGCTGCCATCCCGCCGCGCACCGGGCGGGCGCCACGACCGCCGGTCGAGGCCCTGCCGCTGGATTCCGGTGATCCATCCCCGGACGGCGGACCGTGCGAGGGCGTACCGGACACTGCGGAACGTCGCCTGCGCCGGCCAGGGTCACCAGCAAGAGGTGCGGCAACAGGACGCGGCGGATGTCAATCGAGCGGTACGGCGGCGAGGCGGTCGACGGTTTGGGGGTAGAGCCGGTTTCCGCGCTGGACGATCATGGTCGGGCCGTCGGGCATGTTCAGGGCGCCCGCGCCGAGCGTCCACGCGACGCGGCGGGCGGCGGCGTCCACCGCGACGACCGCCTGACCGGCGCCGCCGACGGCCGCGTAGAGCTCCCCGCCGAACGGGGCAGGAGCCGCCAGCATGGAGACGTACGCACCCGTGTCGTGGCTCCACACCTTCTTCCCGGTCGACTCGTCGAAGGCCTGGAGCGCCCCGTCCGCGACGTACACCGTGCCGTTCACGCAGACGGGCGCGCTCAGCAGCTTCGTACCGTCCGGCTCCAGCTTCCAGGCCACCGCGCCCGTCACCAGGTCGACCGCAGTGATCCGCTCCTCGAAGTCGAAGACGTGGCGGTCCGAGGCGACCGGGGGGTTGATGCCCCCCGACTTGTCGGGTGACGCCGCCTCCTGGTCGGTGCGGACCCGGCAGGCCCACAGCAGGCGGCCCTCGCGCAGGTCGACGGCGAAGACGCGTGCGGGATCCGAGCAGATCAGGCGGCCGCCGGAGGTGATCGCCGACATCATGAGCGAGCCGTTCGAGTCCAGGACGGCGCCCTCGATGCGGGTGCGCCAGCGCAGTTTCCGGGCGCCCAGATCGTAGGAGAGCAGCCAGGCCTCCTCCTGCTGTCGCTGGTCGGCGGAGCGGAAGTACGCCTTCAGGTAGAGGCATTCGGCGTCCGCGGCGAGCAGCTGCGTGGTCTGGGCGAGGCCGCCCAGCACTGCTGGGTCGGCCGCGTCGGCGGGGAGACGGCCGGTGCCCGGGTCCAGATATCCGGCGCTCGCGTTGCCGTCGTCGTCGAATACGAAGCCCACGAGGCGGTCTCCTGCCACGGCCACCTCGACCTGGGCGGTCCGGGTCTCCCACAGGATCCGGCCGTCGGCCGTCGAGATGCCGCGCAGGACGTCGCTCGTGTGGATCAGGACCGCGTCGGACGCGACGGCGGGGGAGGCGGAGAAGGGGGAGGGAACCGACCACAGCGGGGCCGGAGGGGTGCCGGGCGGGCGGGAGCTCCGGCCGGGGCCGGGCGACGCCGTACGGTTCCCCGAGCCCGAGCCCGAGCCGGCCCCCGAACCAGGGCCCGAGCCGGGGAGGTTCCCGGTGGCCCAGAGCGCCGAGGCGCCGCCCGCGGTGGTGAGCGCGGCGGCCGCCGCGCCCGCGATCAGGGTGCGGCGGGAGAGCGCGCGGCGCGGGGCGGGGGCGCGCAGCGGGGCGGGGGCGAGGGTGGCGACATCGCCGATCCGGCGGGACAGGTCGGCGAGGAGAGCCTGCGGCAGCAGCTCGGCGAACTCCCCGGGGTCGAACGGCCCCCACTCCTCGCGCAGTCGGCCGGGCGCGGGCCGGTCGCCCGGCTCCGGTGACAGACAGGCGGTGAGCGTCCCGCGCAGCCCGTCCGGCAGGCCCGTCAGGTCGGGGTCGGCTCCGTGCCGCAGCAGTTCAAGGGTGCTCTGCCGGCCGCGGGCGTCGTAGGGGCCGTGACCGGTCGAGGCGTACACCAGGACCGCCGCGAGGGCGAACACGTCGCCTTCCGGGCCGGGCGGTCCCCCGCGCGCCTGCTCCGGTGACATGTACGCCGGTGTGCCCGCGAGTGCCCCGGCCTCCGTGAGGCGGGGGCTGCCCGGGGCCTGGGCGAGCCCGAAGTCGATGAGCCGGGGGCCCTGCGCGGTGATCAGTACGTTCGACGGCTTGACGTCCCGGTGGACGAGCCCGGCACGGTGCAGGGCGGCGAGGGAAGCGGCGAGCGCGGAGCCGAGTCCGCGGACGACCGGTTCGGGCAGCGGCCCCCCGGCCACCACCGCCTCCCTCAGCGAGGGCCCGATGAGGTACGCCGTGGCCAGCCAGGGCCGGGCCGTGTCGGGGTCGGCGCCGAGGAAGGCCGCGGTGTGCTCCGTTCCCAGGGCCCGCGCGGCCTCGGCCTCCAGCGTCAGCCGCTGGCGGTAGCCGGGCTGGTCGCGCAGGTCGGACCGGATGGTCTTGACCGCGGCGAGGCGCCCGCCGGCGGTGCGGGCCAGGAAGACGGTCCCCATGCCGCCGGCGCCCAGCCGGCCGAGGAGGGCGTACTCCCCGAGCCGTTCGGGATCGTCGGGCAGCAGTGGCAGGAGCGTGGACATGACCGGTGGACTCCTTCGGGGCGGCGGTCGTACCTGTGCGTGCGTGCTCGTGTGGGCGGGCGCCGGCGGGCGCGGGAGGGCGTGTGGGGGAGAGGGCGCGGGGTCAGTCCGCCGGCAGGGCGACGACGGCGGACGGCCGGGCGACGAGCAGGGTGCCGGGGACCGCGGCGAGTTGGAACGGTTCCCGGGCCACCACACCCGCGAGCCCGGTCTGCCACAGCCGTTTGCCCGAGGGGAGGCCGGTCGCGGTGACCTGGTGCAGCGTCGCGAGGTAGAGGGTGCGTCCGGATGCGCTCGCGGTCATGCTCCCGAGCATGTTCCAGGTCAGGTTCTCGGTGAGCGTCTGCTCCCACAGCGTCCGGCCGGTGTCCGGGTCGACGGCAACGATGGGGCCCGTGCCGTCGTCGGTCAGGTACAGGGTGCCGCCGCTGTAGAAGGGCGGGGCGTTGGTCCCGGCGACCAGGGCCTGCGACTCCCACAGCCGGGTGCCGGTCTTCAGGTCGTAGGCGTGGGCGCGGCCGCCGGAGAGCAGGAACAGTCGTCCGCCGCCCGCCGGGTCCACCACGGAGGCGGGGCCGCCGTGCACGTCGGGGTACGAGCGGTTCCAGAGCATGCGTCCGCTGCTCCGCTCGAAGCCCGCGATCGCGAGGGTCCGGACGGCCGTGACGTCCCGGAACATCTGCTGGGGTGCCTGCACCTCCACGACGACCGTCTCGGGTCCGACGGCGGTGGCGAGTTGCGCGTTGCCGAATCCGCTCGGCAGCGGGGTGCGCCACAACTCCTTGCGGTGCTCCAGGTCGAACGCCGCCAGTAGGTATCCGCCCGTCGGACTCCCGTCCCCCATGAGCAGCCACGCGGCGGCGCCGTCGGCGGCGAGCACCCTCGCGAGGTGCTCGCTGCGCTGGAGCCACTGGGTGCGGCCGTCCCGCATCGAGCAGAGCGAAAGCCCCTCGCGGGTGGCCGTCAGGAAGCGGTCGCCGTGCACCTGGACGGGCGGGGTGCCGCCGCCGGCGGGCAGCTGCCACACCTCCTTGCCGGTGCGCAGGTCGTGCCCGTACAAGCCGTCGCCACGCGTCATCAGGCAATGGTCGGCGCTGCTCACCGGGAGGAGCCGGATGCGGGCCGTCGGGTCGTCCAGGCGCCACAGGGCGGCCGGCGGCATGCCGGGCACGCGGGGGCTCGTACCGGAACCGCTCCCTGCCGCGGACGGCCCGGTGCGGCTGTCCGCGCGGGTCAGGCCGGACCAGGCGCGGGTCCCGGAGACTCCCAGGGCCGCGCCCGCCGCGCCGGTCAGCAGGCCGGACAGGACCCGGCGGCGGGTGGGCCGGGCCGCCGCGTCGGGGGTGGAAGGGGCCGGAGCCGGGGGCAGCGCCGCCTGGGTAGCGGGGTGCGGGGGCTCGTGCGCATCGGCGTCCGCCGGGTCCCGGTCGTCCGCATGCCCGTCCCCGTGCCCGTCTGCATCCGCATCGGCATCCGCATCGGCGATCTCCAGGTCGGCGATCGCCTGCGTGCGTACGGCCAGTGCGGCGACGACCCGGCCGGGCAGCGGGTCCGGTGCCCGCTCCGGGTCCTGCCCGGCGGGGATCAGCGTCCGGCACAGCTCCGCGGCGGTGGGGCGATCGGTCGGCGAGGCGGCCAGCGCCGCGGCCACCACCTCGCCCAGCTCCCCGGGCAGGTCGGGCAGTTCGGGCCGGTTGTGGAGGGCTCGATAGGCCAGCACGGGCGGCGGGCCGTCCCCGAATGGCAGCCGCCCGGTGGCGGTGTGGAGCAGGAGCACCGCCAGCGAGTACACGTCGGCAGCGAAGGAGGAGGGCCGCCCCGCGGCTACTTCCGGGGCCATGAAGGCGGCGGGCACGGTCGCCACCCGGCTGTGCGGTTCGGGCCGCCCGGGCCCTGCGTGGGGTCGCGGCTCCCGGCCCGGCCCCTGGCCCTGTCGCGGGCCCGGTTCGTGAGGCGGGCGAGGGCCCGGCATGC
>NZ_JBEXPT010000214.1:0-5201 GCF_040612195.1 Streptomyces sp. NPDC006450
CTTCAGAACTAACACAGTGGACGCGAGCAACTGAGGACAAGCCCTCGGCCTATTAGTACCAGTCAGCTCCACCCGTTACCGGGCTTCCACATCTGGCCTATCAACCCAGTCGTCTACTGGGAGCCTTACCCTCTCAAGGAGGTGGGAATACTCATCTTGAAGCAGGCTTCCCGCTTAGATGCTTTCAGCGGTTATCCCTCCCGAACGTAGCCAACCAGCCATGCCCTTGGCAGGACAACTGGCACACCAGAGGTTCGTCCGTCCCGGTCCTCTCGTACTAGGGACAGCCCTTCTCAATATTCCTACGCGCACAGCGGATAGGGACCGAACTGTCTCACGACGTTCTAAACCCAGCTCGCGTACCGCTTTAATGGGCGAACAGCCCAACCCTTGGGACCGACTCCAGCCCCAGGATGCGACGAGCCGACATCGAGGTGCCAAACCATCCCGTCGATATGGACTCTTGGGGAAGATCAGCCTGTTATCCCCGGGGTACCTTTTATCCGTTGAGCGACGGCGCTTCCACAAGCCACCGCCGGATCACTAGTCCCGACTTTCGTCCCTGCTCGACCCGTCGGTCTCACAGTCAAGCTCCCTTGTGCACTTACACTCAACACCTGATTGCCAACCAGGCTGAGGGAACCTTTGGGCGCCTCCGTTACTTTTTGGGAGGCAACCGCCCCAGTTAAACTACCCATCAGACACTGTCCCTGATCCGGATCACGGACCGAGGTTAGACATCCAGCACGACCAGAGTGGTATTTCAACGACGACTCCACAACCACTGGCGTGGCCGCTTCAAAGTCTCCCACCTATCCTACACAAGCCGAACCGAACACCAATATCAAACTATAGTAAAGGTCCCGGGGTCTTTCCGTCCTGCTGCGCGAAACGAGCATCTTTACTCGTAGTGCAATTTCACCGGGCCTATGGTTGAGACAGTCGAGAAGTCGTTACGCCATTCGTGCAGGTCGGAACTTACCCGACAAGGAATTTCGCTACCTTAGGATGGTTATAGTTACCACCGCCGTTTACTGGCGCTTAAGTTCTCAGCTTCGCCACACCGAAATGTGACTAACCGGTCCCCTTAACGTTCCAGCACCGGGCAGGCGTCAGTCCGTATACATCGCCTTACGGCTTCGCACGGACCTGTGTTTTTAGTAAACAGTCGCTTCTCGCTGGTCTCTGCGGCCACCCCCAGCTCACGGAGTAAATCCGATCACCAGTGATGGCCCCCCTTCTCCCGAAGTTACGGGGGCATTTTGCCGAGTTCCTTAACCATAGTTCACCCGAACGCCTCGGTATTCTCTACCTGACCACCTGAGTCGGTTTAGGGTACGGGCCGCCATGAAACTCGCTAGAGGCTTTTCTCGACAGCATAGGATCATCCACTTCACCACAATCGGCTCGGCATCAGGTCTCAGCCTTATATGAGGGACGGATTTGCCTACCCCTCGGCCTACACCCTTACCCCGGGACTACCACCGCCCGGGCTGGACTACCTTCCTGCGTCACCCCATCGCTTACCTACTACAAGTCTGGGTCACCGGCTCCACCACTTTCCTTTCCCCGAAGGGTCCGGAACGGCTTCACGGGCTTAGCATCGCCTGATTCGATATTGGGCGTTTCAAAGCGGGTACCGGAATATCAACCGGTTGTCCATCGACTACGCCTGTCGGCCTCGCCTTAGGTCCCGACTTACCCTGGGCAGATCAGCTTGACCCAGGAACCCTTAGTCAATCGGCGCACACGTTTCTCACGTGTGTATCGCTACTCATGCCTGCATTCTCACTCGTGAACCGTCCACAACTAGCTTCCGCTGCTGCTTCACCCGGCACACGACGCTCCCCTACCCATCACAGCAGGCGTTGGCCCTATTGCTGCAATGACACGACTTCGGCGGTACGCTTGAGCCCCGCTACATTGTCGGCGCGGAATCACTTGACCAGTGAGCTATTACGCACTCTTTCAAGGGTGGCTGCTTCTAAGCCAACCTCCTGGTTGTCTCTGCGACTCCACATCCTTTCCCACTTAGCGTACGCTTAGGGGCCTTAGTCGATGCTCTGGGCTGTTTCCCTCTCGACCATGGAGCTTATCCCCCACAGTCTCACTGCCACGCTCTCACTTACCGGCATTCGGAGTTTGGCTAAGGTCAGTAACCCGGTAGGGCCCATCGCCTATCCAGTGCTCTACCTCCGGCAAGAAACACGTGACGCTGCACCTAAATGCATTTCGGGGAGAACCAGCTATCACGGAGTTTGATTGGCCTTTCACCCCTAACCACAGGTCATCCCCCAGGTTTTCAACCCTGGTGGGTTCGGTCCTCCACGAAGTCTTACCTCCGCTTCAACCTGCCCATGGCTAGATCACTCCGCTTCGGGTCTAGAGCGTGCAACTCAATCGCCCTATTCGGACTCGCTTTCGCTACGGCTTCCCCACACGGGTTAACCTCGCTACACACCGCTAACTCGCAGGCTCATTCTTCAAAAGGCACGCAGTCACGACGCATTGAGTAAACTCAATGCGCGACGCTCCCACGGCTTGTAGGCACACGGTTTCAGGTACTATTTCACTCCGCTCCCGCGGTACTTTTCACCATTCCCTCACGGTACTATCCGCTATCGGTCACCAGGGAATATTTAGGCTTAGCGGGTGGTCCCGCCAGATTCACACGGGATTTCTCGGGCCCCGTGCTACTTGGGAGATTCTTAAGCAAGCCGCTGATGTTTCGTCTACGGGGGTCTTACCCTCTACGCCGGACCTTTCGCATGTCCTTCGACTACATCAACGGTTTCTGACTCGCCGACCGGCCGGCAGACCGATCAAAAGAATTCCCACAACCCCGCATGCGCAACCCCTGCCGGGTATCACACGCATACGGTTTGGCCTCATCCGGTTTCGCTCGCCACTACTCCCGGAATCACGGTTGTTTTCTCTTCCTGCGGGTACTGAGATGTTTCACTTCCCCGCGTTCCCTCCACACTGCCTATGTGTTCAGCAGTGGGTGACAGCCCATGACGACTGCCGGGTTTCCCCATTCGGACACCCCCGGATCAAAGCTCAGTTGGCAGCTCCCCGGGGCCTATCGCGGCCTCTCACGTCCTTCATCGGTTCCTGGTGCCAAGGCATCCACCGTGCGCCCTTAAAAACTTGGCCTACAGATGCTCGCGTCCACTGTGTAGTTCTCAAGCAACGACCAGTCACCCATCACCCCACCAGACAAGCTGGCGAGTTCACTGGGGCCGGCATCACGAAGATAAGACCTTCCGGCCGTACCCTCAGATACCCAACAACGTGCCAAGCACGATCCCCTGTCAGTGAGTCACTTTCCACGCCGAAGCAGTACTTGTGATCCATCCAGGAAACCGTGCCAACTAATCAACGTTCCACCCATGAGCTGACCGTGCAGAACATTTGTCTGCAATCGGTACTGTGCTCCTTAGAAAGGAGGTGATCCAGCCGCACCTTCCGGTACGGCTACCTTGTTACGACTTCGTCCCAATCGCCAGTCCCACCTTCGACAGCTCCCTCCCTTACGGGTTGGGCCACCGGCTTCGGGTGTTACCGACTTTCGTGACGTGACGGGCGGTGTGTACAAGGCCCGGGAACGTATTCACCGCAGCAATGCTGATCTGCGATTACTAGCAACTCCGACTTCATGGGGTCGAGTTGCAGACCCCAATCCGAACTGAGACCGGCTTTTTGAGATTCGCTCCACCTCACGGTATCGCAGCTCATTGTACCGGCCATTGTAGCACGTGTGCAGCCCAAGACATAAGGGGCATGATGACTTGACGTCGTCCCCACCTTCCTCCGAGTTGACCCCGGCGGTCTCCTGTGAGTCCCCATCACCCCGAAGGGCATGCTGGCAACACAGGACAAGGGTTGCGCTCGTTGCGGGACTTAACCCAACATCTCACGACACGAGCTGACGACAGCCATGCACCACCTGTATACCGACCACAAGGGGGGCACTATCTCTAATGCTTTCCGGTATATGTCAAGCCTTGGTAAGGTTCTTCGCGTTGCGTCGAATTAAGCCACATGCTCCGCTGCTTGTGCGGGCCCCCGTCAATTCCTTTGAGTTTTAGCCTTGCGGCCGTACTCCCCAGGCGGGGAACTTAATGCGTTAGCTGCGGCACCGACGACGTGGAATGTCGCCAACACCTAGTTCCCAACGTTTACGGCGTGGACTACCAGGGTATCTAATCCTGTTCGCTCCCCACGCTTTCGCTCCTCAGCGTCAGTAATGGCCCAGAGATCCGCCTTCGCCACCGGTGTTCCTCCTGATATCTGCGCATTTCACCGCTACACCAGGAATTCCGATCTCCCCTACCACACTCTAGCTAGCCCGTATCGAATGCAGACCCGAGGTTAAGCCTCGGGCTTTCACATCCGACGTGACAAGCCGCCTACGAGCTCTTTACGCCCAATAATTCCGGACAACGCTTGCGCCCTACGTATTACCGCGGCTGCTGGCACGTAGTTAGCCGGCGCTTCTTCTGCAGGTACCGTCACTTTCGCTTCTTCCCTGCTGAAAGAGGTTTACAACCCGAAGGCCGTCATCCCTCACGCGGCGTCGCTGCATCAGGCTTTCGCCCATTGTGCAATATTCCCCACTGCTGCCTCCCGTAGGAGTCTGGGCCGTGTCTCAGTCCCAGTGTGGCCGGTCGCCCTCTCAGGCCGGCTACCCGTCGTCGCCTTGGTGGGCCATTACCCCACCAACAAGCTGATAGGCCGCGGGCTCATCCTTCACCGCCGGAGCTTTTAACCCCCGCCCATGCAGGCAGGAGTGTTATCCGGTATTAGACCCCGTTTCCAGGGCTTGTCCCAGAGTGAAGGGCAGATTGCCCACGTGTTACTCACCCGTTCGCCACTAATCCACCCCGAAGGGCTTCATCGTTCGACTTGCATGTGTTAAGCACGCCGCCAGCGTTCGTCCTGAGCCAGGATCAAACTCTCCATGAATGTTTACCCGTAATCGGGTGCACACGCACTTAGAGCGGGACAGTCATGTCGGAATAAGACCGACCGTCCACTGCGTCCTCGCTGTGTAATTGCCTGCAAGCATCACGACCGAAGCCGCGACCTCACAGGTCTTTTTCAAAGGAACCTCATCCACCGAAATGGACGGGGTATCAACTTTTGGCGTTGATTTTTGGCACGCTGTTGAGTTCTCAAGGAACGGACGCTTCCTTTGT
>NZ_JBEXPT010000215.1:0-5001 GCF_040612195.1 Streptomyces sp. NPDC006450
CATCTCCTACCTCGCGGCGGGGCGGGCCCCCCCGCCCCCCCCCCCCCCCACCCCTCACTGTTTTGCGCGTCACCGTCCGCTTCGTTTTGCGCGTCACCGTCCGCTTCGCCGATTCCGCGCCGGATCACGGCTTCTGGGCCATGATGATCAGATGAGTGTGCTCCCCCTGGTCTTCACCAGCGGCTGGGCCAGTGGGATCAACGCATACGCCGTGGTCCTGCTGCTCGGCATATTCGGCAGGGTCGGACTGACCGACGAGGTACCCGCGTCCCTGCAACGCACCGACGTGCTGATCGTGGCGGCAGCCCTCTTCCTCTGCGAGGCGGTCGCCGACAAGATCCCGTACGTGGACTCCCTCTGGGACACCGTCCACACCGTGATCCGCCCGGTGTCCGGAGCGGTGGTCGGCGCACTGCTGGCCGGACAGAGCGGCTCGCTCTCCGACATCACCGCCGGCGCGGTCGGCGGCTCCACCGCCCTGGCCAGCCATTTCGTCAAGGCCGGCACGCGCATGGCGATCAACACCTCGCCCGAGCCGTTCAGCAACGTCATCATGAGCACCGCCGAGGACCTCGGCGTGGCCGGGATCGTCACCTTCGCGATGTTCAATCCGGAGGCCGCCGCGATCATCTGCGCCGTCCTGCTGATCAGCGGACTCGCCCTGCTGATCTACCTCTGGGCCAGGATCCGCCGTTTCCTGCGCCGCCGGGCCCAGCGCCGCGAGGAGAGGAGGCTCGCCGCCGAGGCCGCCCGCGCCGCTCGATAGGCTCAGCCGCATGGCACGAATTGCGGTGATCGGCGCCGGGATGGGCGCGATGGCGACGGCGGCACGGCTGGCCGTGGCCGGACATCAGGTGACGGTGTACGAGCGCGGGACGACCTACGGCGGAGCCGTCGGCCGGTACGCCCGCGACGGCTTCGTCTTCGACACCGGCCCCGGGCTGGTGCACCTGCCCGCCGTCTACCGCGACCTGTTCGTCAAGACCGGCAAGCGCCCGCTGGAGGAGTGCGCGGAGCTGGTCCAGATCGACCCCGCCGTCCGCCACCTCCTCCCGGACGGCCGTACGCTCACCTTCCCCGGCGGCTCGCACGGCGGCGCCGCCGCCGCCGTCGACGCGGCCTTCGGACCCGGCTCCGGGGACCGCTGGAGCGCGGTCCTCGGGCGCGCCCGGGACGCCTGGGACGCCACCCGCCGACCGCTCCTGGAGGAGCCGCTGAAGCAGGACCGGTCGGCCCTGGGACGCGATCCGTATCCCGCGCTGCGCGGGAGCGGACTGCTGCGCCGCCGGCCGCCGACCCTGGCCGAGGTCGCAGCCCGCGAGCTCGGCGGCGGCGGCTTCGACGAACTGCTCACCTCCCGCGTACGGGCGTACGGGCTCGATCCGGCGACCGCGCCCGCCTCGGCGGCGGTGCTGCCCTACATGGAGCAGACCTTCGGCAGCTGGTACGTGCGCGGCGGGATCCGGGAGCTGGCCACCGCCGTGTACGAGCGGTGCCTGGAGCGGAAGGTCGCCTTCGAGTTCGGCGCCGAGGTGCGCGAGGTCCTCCTGCGGGAGGGCCGGGCGGCCGGGCTGGTGGTGGCCGACGGCACCGAGGTCGCGGCCGACCACGTGGTCTGCGCGGTCGACCCCGGCGGGCTGCGGATCCCGCTCGCCCCGGACTCCGCGTCCGCCCCTAGGGCGGAACCCGCCCGCTGGTACACCCTGTTCGCCGCGCTGCGCGGGGCCCGGGAGGCGGACGCCGCGCACCGTACGGTACTGGGCCCGGTGACCGTGCTGCGCCCCGACGACCCTGCCACCCGGCCGGACACGGAGCACGAGGCCGTCACCGTGCACGCCGTGCTGACCGAGTCCTCGGCGCCCGCTCCGTCCGCCGAGGAGCTGCTGACGGCGGCCGCGCGGGCCGTCCCCGGGCTGCGGGAGCGGCTGCTGTGGAACGAGCTGCGCACCCCGGCCGACGTCGAGGCGGCCACGGGTTCGGTGGACGGCAGGGTACCCTCGCCCGCGCTGGCAGGGGCCGGGGGCCGGCTGCTGCGCCCGGCGAACACCACCGCCGTGCCCGGGCTGTACCTGGCAGGCGGCTGGGCGCACCCGGGCGGCGGGCTGGCGCACGCCGGGATGACGGGTGCCCTGGTGGCGGGGCTGATCGTGGAGGGCGCGGACTTCCGCGGCTCGCGGTAGGCGTAGGCGGTAGGCGGTAGGCCATGGGCCACGGGCCACGGGCCACGGGCCACGGCCCGGATCCACTCCTAGTAGCGGTACTGCTCGTACTCGCCCGTGCCCTGGTACGGATACGGGTACGGCTGCTGCTGCAGTTCCTCCGCCGGGTAGGGCTGGTTCGCGTCGCGCTGCTGCGGGACCCAGACCCCGCCGGGCGGGGTGTCCATGGAGTACTGCTCCTGGGCGTACTGCTCCTGCTGCCCGGTCGCGTACGGGTCCGGGGCGTAGCCGCCGTACGGGGCCGCGTAGCCGTACGGCTGCTGCGGGGCGACGGCTCCGCCGGTGCCGATGTAGGGGTCCGAGTAGGCGGCGTAGACCTGCTGCTCGCCGGGGGCCGGATAGCCGGTGGTGTAGTCGTAGCCGCCCTGGGTCTGCGGGTCGTAGTACGCCGCGTACTGGTGTGCGTCCTGTTCGGCCGGGATGAACGGGGAGGCGAAGGCGGTGGTCCCGGCGGGAGCGCCGTACGAGGCGGTCGGCTGCGCGGGGTAGTACCCCTGGACCTGTTCGCGCACGGGCCCCGCGGTGAACACCCCGGACTCCTCGTCGGAGTCCGCGTCCTGGTCCTCGGCCGGGTCGGTCCCGTACTCCAGGGCCGTCACCTCCAGGGCCGGCTCCGGGCGCGATGCGCCACCGGAGCGGCGGCGCCGGGTCTGCGGGAGCTCGGGCTCGGGGGCCTTGCCCCGGCGCAGCGCCCAGCCGGACACGAAGCCCTTGCGGAAGGAGAGGGTCACCAGCGTCTGGCCGATCGCGAAGGCGACGGCGCCGGCCCCGATGACGAGCACGGACGGCAGCACGACACCGGCGACCACGCCGACGAACCCGGCGAAGGCGAGCAGGCGCCAGCGCAACCGGGCCTTGTACTGCATCAGGACCTCGGCAAGCAGCCACAGCGCGACGAAACCGAACGCGATGTAGAGGACCGTCATTCCCATGCGGGGCCCCTCTCGGTACGGCCGCCCGCGCGGGGAACGGGGCCGGCCGGTCAGGCCCGCTGGTGCAGGCCCAAGTTCTCGTAGATCTCGAGCGTCGCCGTGGAATTGTTCAGCGTGATGAAGTGCAGCCCCGGGACACCCTCGGACAGCAGCCGCGCGCAGAACTCCGTGGCGAACTCGATGCCAATGGAGCGTACAGCGGCCGCGTCGTCCTTGACCGCGAGCATGCGCTCTTTCACGGCCGCGGGGAAGATTGCGTTGCTGAGTTGCGGAAGCCGGTCGAGCTGCTTGATGTTCACAACAGGCATGACCTCGGGGATGATCGGGGTGTCGCAGCCCGCCTTCTCGACGCTGTCGCGCATCCGGAGGTAGTGCTCCGGATGAAAGAACATTTGTGTGATCGCGTAGTCGGCGCCCGCGCGGCACTTGTCCACGAAGTGCCGGATGTCCGTGTCCCAGTCCGTGGAGCGCGGGTGCATCTCGGGGAAGGCCGCGACGCCGACGCAGAAGTCGCCGGACTCCTTGACCAGCCGGACCAGGTCGGCCGCGTAGTGCACGCCCTCGGGGTGCGGCACCCATTCGCCCATGGGGTTGCCCGGCGGGTCTCCGCGCACGACGAGCATGTTGCGGATGCCCGCGTCGGCGAACTGCCCGATGACGTTGCGCAGCTCGGCGATCGAGTGGTCGACGGCGGTGAGGTGCGCGACCGGGGTCAGGGTGGTGTCCGCGGCGATCTGCTCGGTGGCCCGGACGGTGCCGCCGCGGGTGGAGCCGCCGGCCCCGTAGGTGACGGAGACGAAGCTCGGGGCCACGGCCTCGACCCGGCGCAGCGCGTTCCAGAGGTTGCGCTCGCCCTTCTCCGTCTTGGGGGCCCAGAACTCGAAGGAGTACGAGCGCCCGGACGCGATGAGCTCGCGGACCGTGTGTGCACGGTCCGACCAGGTGGAAGAGGTACCAAGGGCCATACGGGGAGGTTAGACGCGGTCCGGTGTCCATCGAAGCGTTGTCCACGGATTGGACGCGGAAATGAGACGCCGGGGTGTGCGGTGCGGGCGGGCGGGGCCGCCCCGGACCCGCTAGCCGAGCCGGGCGCGGACCCGCTTGGCGAGGTCGGCGGCGGCGGCGCCGGGGTCGGATGCTTCGGTGAGGGCCCGTACGACCACGACGCGGGAGGCTCCCGCGTCCAGTACCTCGTCCAGGTTCCCGGCGTCGATCCCGCCGATGGCGAACCACGGCCGGTCCTGGGTGAGGGAGGCCGCGTGCCGGACGAGGCCGAGTCCGGGGGCGAACCGGCCGGGCTTGGTGGGGGTGGGCCAGCAGGGGCCGGTGCAGAAGTAGTCCACGCCGGGCTCGGCGGCGGCCGCGTCGACCTCCGCCTCCGAGTGGCAGGAGCGTCCGATGAGGACCTCCCGGCCCAGAATGGCGCGGGCGGCGGGCACCGGGATGTCGCCCTGCCCGAGGTGCAGCACGTCCGAGCCGATGGCGTGCGCGACGTCGGCCCGGTCGTTGACAGCGAGCAGCTTGCCGTGACGGCGGGCCGCTTCGGCGAAGACCTGGAGGTGCTCCAGCTCCTCGCCGGCCTCCATGCCCTTGTCGCGGAGCTGGACGATGTCGACGCCGCCGGCCAGGACGGCGTCCAGGAACTCGGGGAGGTCGCCCTGCCGCTTGCGGGCGTCCGTGCACAGGTAGAGCCGGGCATCGGACAGCTGGGCGGCGATGGCGGACATGGGTACCCCCGGTGATGTGTCGTACGTACGCGGTGTGGGGGGGGCCGCCCCGTGCCCCCCCCCCCCCGCCCGCGGCCGGCAGGGCAGATGGGGGGCCGCGCTGAGCGGGGGGGGTCCTCGCGG
>NZ_JBEXPT010000216.1:0-4926 GCF_040612195.1 Streptomyces sp. NPDC006450
GGGTGGTGTGCCCCCCCCCGGCCCGGGGCGCCGCCGCCCGGCGAGTTCGCCGGGCGGCGCGTGCCGCTCGTACCGCGCGAGCGGGTTCACGCGGCGGGCGACGTCCGCCGCGCCGCACCACAGGGCTCCGGCCCCCGCGGCCCCGAAGAGGGCCGCGTACACCAGGAGCATCAGCCCGATCAGGTCGGTCGGATAGGGCATCGCGCCCGGGCCCCAGCCGGCGAGCACCTCCCCGACGAGCGGGATGTTCGCCCGGTCCCCCCGCCACCACAGACCGGACGGGCAGCCGGTCAGGAACGCTCCGGCCGAGAGCCGTGCCCCCACCCGGACGACCTGCTCCTGGCGCGCCCGCCTGACCGCCGCCGCGTGCACGATCGCCGTGGCCGTGGCCACCACGTCCTCCGCCTCGTCCTCCATGAGCGTGCGACTCCTCTCCGCGCGGGCCTTCGCATGATCCCCGGTTCCCGCCTGCCGCGTCCCGGGGCAGGACCGTCCGGACATGATCGGGCGAGGAGGCTTCGACCGGTAGGCACCGGCCACCACGAATTCCCGACGCTCCTGGCCGCCCACGCGGCCGCCCGGCGCGAACACCCGGCGCAGCAGCGGCCGTACGGCCAGCAGTACTCCCGCGAACGGGATCAGCAGGGCCGCCGGCCAGTAGCCCTCGGCGCCGCGGACCGCCGCTCGCACGCCGCCGAGTGCCGACCAGGCCGCGACGTCGACGACCGCCGCCCCGTGGCCGGCGCGAGACAACGACCGGCGATCTGCAGGGGGTTACGCAGATCAGCGTGCCGGAGCCCACTGGGCCAGGAGTGCTTCGGCCGTGGTGACGGCCGCGACGAGGGAGAGCGAGTTGCGGATCACCTCGGCGGTGCAGGTGGCGGGCACCCCGGCGATGGCGTCGGAGGGGACCACGACCTGATATCCGAGGTTCACCGCGTCGAAGACGGTGTTCGGGATCGCGATGTTGGAGGAGACCCCGGTGACGACGAGGGTGCGGATGCCCAGATTGCGCAGCAGGGCGTCCAGGTCGGTGCCCGACATCGGGGAGAGGCCGTGCAGCCGGCGCACCACGAGGTCCTGCTCGGCGACGGTGATGGGCGCGGCGACCTCCACCGCCGGGCTGCCGGTCAGCTGGCGCACCGGCAGCCGCCCCGCGGCACGGAACAGCCGGGCGTTGCTGTTGGCCCCGAGCCCGTCCGGCCGCCGTTCGGCGACCGCGTGCAGCACCTGCACCCCGGCTCCCCGCGCGGCCTCGACCAGCGCGGCGACCCGGTCCAGCATGCCGGAGTCCCGCGCCTCCTTCGCCAGCTCCGGCAGGGCGCTCTCCTCGCCGACGACGCCGTTCTGGCACTCGACGGTGAGCAGTGCGGTGGTGGCGGGATCGAGATCGGCCATGGCTCCCCCTGGCGTGGCGACGGAAGAGCACGCATGATTCCTGACACACAGTCAGATGTGAAGGGGCGCGGACCGTATGGACAGGACACCCGTGGACGGCACACCCGTGGACGGCACACCCGTGGACAGGGCGCAGCGGCGGGGCCGCCGCATCATGATGACCGACGAGGAGCGGAACGCCTTCCTGCGCGAGCAGCGCACCTGCCGGGTGGCCACGGTCTCCCCCGACGGGCGCCCGCACGTGGGGGCTCTCTGGTTCGTCTGGGACGGCACCTCCCTGTGGCTGTACTCGATCACCCGCAGCCGCCGCTGGTCCGACCTCCGCAAGGACCCCCGCATCTCGGTGGTCGTGGACTCCGGCGAGGCCTACGACGAACTGCGCGGCGTGGAACTGTCGGGCACGGCCGTCTTCGTGGGCGAGGCCCCCCGTACGGGCGAGCCGTGCGAGGAACTGGCGGAGCCGGAGCGCCTCTTCCCCGTCAAGAACTTCGGCATCACGGAGATGCCGCACGACGGACGGCACGCCTGGATCCGGCTGACACCGGATTCGATCGTGTCCTGGGACTTCCGCAAGATCTAGCCTCCCTCGCCGTCGCCCGCCCGGCCCTGCCCGGGGGCGGCCGATGCCGAGGCCGGGGCGATGGCCGAGGCCGCCCTCCGCAAGGCCTCGACGGCGGCCCGGATCGACGGCCGGCGGTCGGCGTCGGCCCGCCAGACGACGTACACGTGGCGCCGGACGCTGTCGCGCACCGGCAGCAGCCGGACCCCCGGCGGCACGGGTCCGCGCCCCAGCCGTGGGGCCACGCACACGCCCAGTCCGGCCTCCACGAAGGCCAGTTGGGTGTGGTGCTCCTCGGCGATGTGTGCGATCCGGGGCTCGATGCCGGTACCGCGCAGGGTGGAAACGAGCCACTCGTGGCAGAACTGCCCCTCGGTCCAGGAGATCCAGTCGTCCTCGCCGAACTCGGCCAGGGAGATCCCGTCGCGGCCGGCCAGCGGATGCCCCGCCGGCACCGCGATGTCCATGGAGTCGTCCAGGAGATGGGCCCGTGTGAGCTCGACCGGTACAGGCATCCGCTTGTTGTGCCAGTCGATGGCGAGGGCCATGTCGAGATCGCCCCGCACCACAGCGGTCATGCTCTCCTCCGGCTCCTGCTCCCGCACCCGGGGCCGCAGTTCGGGGTGCTCGGCACGCAACTCCGCCAGGACCTGCGGCAGCAGCCCGCGCATGGCGGTCGGGAAGGCGCCGATCCGCAGCTCGCCGACCGCGCACCCGCGCCTGGCCTCGACATCGGCCTGCGCGAGCTCGACCTGGGAGATGATCCGGGCGGCGTGCTCGGCGAGGAGCCGGCCGGCATCGGTGAGCCGGACGCCGCGGCCGTTCTTGGCCAGGAGCGGCTGGCCGACCTCCCGTTCCAGTTTCGCCATCTGCTGGGACACGGCGGAGGTGGTGACATGGAGCCCGTCGGCGGCGCCGCTGACGGAGCCGTGGCGGGCGAGTGCATCGAGGGTGCGCAGCCGCTCCAGGTTCAACATGTAAGCAATCCTACGACGTCACCGCCAACAAATTTCGCTTGTCCTACGAGGTCGCGAAGGCCAAGGTTGCTCTCATGAGCGCCCCCAGCACGCCGGTCCCACCCAGCACCCCGGTCCCACCCCTGCCCCCGACCTCCACCCGCGCCACCGGCGCCACCGCGAAGGCTCCCGCCCCGGCCCCCCGGCTGGACTGGCGCCTGCGCTTCGCGGTCCTCTCGGTGATCTGGGGCTTCAGCTTCCTGCTGATCAAGGTGGGCACGGAGGCGTACGCCCCGTTCCAGGTCGCCCTCGGCCGGGTCTTCTTCGGCGCGCTCGCCCTGCTCACGGTGCTCCTGATCCGCCGCGAACCGCTCCCCCGGGGCCGGCGCACCTGGGCCCACCTGTCGGTGGCGGCCCTGCTGCTCAACACCGCCCCGTTCTCCCTCTTCGCGTACGCGGAACTGACCATCCCCTCCAGCCTGGCGGGCATCTGCAACGCCACCTCGCCGCTGTGGGGCATGGCCCTCTCCCTGGTCGCGCTCTCCGAGGACCGCCCGACGCGCCGCCGCTTCGCCGGCCTGGGCCTCGGCTTCCTCGGCGTCCTGACCGTCCTCGGCGCCTGGCAGGGCTTCTCCGGTCTCGACGCCAAGGGCACCGCGCTCGCCCTGCTGGCCGCGCTCTGCTACCCCATCGGCTGGATCTACGTACGCCGCACCCTGGCCTCCACGCCGGGCTCCCCGGTCGCCCTGACCGGCGCCCAGCTCCTGGTCTCCACACTCCAACTGGCAGCGGTCAGCGCCCTGTTCACCTCGGCCCCCACCTCGTTCCCGCTCTGGCCGACCCTGTCGGTGATCGCCCTGGGGGCCCTGGGCACGGGCATGGCCCTCCAGATGCAGTACGGCCTGGTCACGGAGATCGGCCCGACCACCGCGCAGATGGTCACCTACTTCATCCCGGTCATCGCGACGACGGCGGGCGTCCTCCTCCTGGACGAACAGCTCCACTGGAACACCCCCGTGGGCGCGGCCGTCGTCCTGGCCGGCGCGGCACTCACCCAGACCCGACGCCGCTGAGGCCCGCCGTCACGCTCCCGTCCGCCCCATCCGCCCCGTCCGCCCATCCGCCCATCCGCCCCATCCGCCCGGCTGCCCCAGCCGCCCGGCTGCCCCAGCCGCCCGGCCGCCCCGGCGCGGCCGCCGTCAGTCGAGCCGCCCCCCGGCCGCCGGGCGGACGGCCGAGGCCACCGCCTCCGCCAGCCCGGGTACGTCCGCCGGAGACAGCGTCGACATCGTCATCCGCACCGCGGGCCCGGATTCCACCCGGAAGCGGGCCCCCGGAGCGACCGCCCAACCCGAGCCCAGCAGGCGCGTCACCACCGCCGTCTCCTCGGCGACGGGCACCCACACGTTCATCCCGCTCCGCCCCTGCGCGCGCACCCCGCGCCGGGCCAGCGCCTCGACCAGTCCGTCGCGGCGCTCCCCGTAGGACCGCGCGACCGCCGCATGGTCGACCGCTCCGGCCTTCCACAGCTCCACCGCCGTGTACTGCAGCAGCCTGCTCACCCACCCCGGGCCGAGCCGCTGCCGCCCCCGGACCCGGTCGAGCGTGACCCCGTCCCCGGTCAGCACGGCAAGCCGCAGGTCCGGTGCGTACGCCTTCGCGGTGGAGCGGATCAGCACCCAGTTGCGGGTCGCCCCGGCCAGCGCGTTCAGCGGCAGGTCCACGATGCCGTGTCCGTGGTCGTCGTCGATGACCAGCACGTCCGGGTACCCGGCGAGCACCGCCCGCAGTTCCGCCGCCCGCACCTCGCTCACCACCGCCCCGGTCGGGTTCTGCGCCCGGGCCGTCACGAGCAGCGCCCGCACCCCCTGCGCCAGAGCCCGTTCCACCGAGTCGGGCAGCGGCCCGTCGTCGTCCATCCCACAACGACGGCATCAACCGTGTCGGCCAGGAGGTCGGCACCCCGGTCATCTCGGTGCCCGGCGCCGACGGCGAAGACGTCGCCTTCTTCGG
>NZ_JBEXPT010000217.1:0-4745 GCF_040612195.1 Streptomyces sp. NPDC006450
GCGCTCCCTGCGGTCGCGTCGCTTCGCGATGGCCTTCGGCCACCCTTGACGGACCGTCCCACCACGGAAAAACACAAGACTTCCGGGATCCCCCCGGGGAATGGCCAGGGGGAGGAGTGGGGAGGAGCGGCCCGGTCGGTCACGTGCGAGCGGCTTCCCGCCGGTGGTCATCCGTACCCGGCCCCGGCACGACCGGAGGCTCGGTCGGTACGGACGCGGGGGGCGGTCAGAGCATCCAGGGCCGGGTGTCTGGACACCCTTCACGTGACCGTCGACCGCCACCACGAGCGCAAGGGGGACGGGAAGCACCTCAGGGTCGGTGGGCGCGACAGATCGCTACACAGTCCCGCTCGGCTCGGCGGCTGACTACCGGCTGTGGCTGGTCATGCGCCGCACGCGGCCAGTTCCCCTCCCACTCGGCTCAGCGACTGCGGACCGGCCGCGGCTGATCGCGAGAAGCGGTTGGTCTGGGGAGGTATCCGGGACGGGTTCCCTCGTAGGGTTCATCCCGTGCGCGAGGGAGAGGAGTCCGTGGTGGCTGAGACGGTGGTGGCCGAGGTGATGGCCGAGCTGGCCGCGCTGGAGGACCCGAACACGCGTGCGGTGAACGAGAAGCACGGTGACGATCACGGGGTGAATCTCGGCAAACTGCGAGCGGTCGCGAAGCGGTTGAAGACGCAGCACGAACTGGCTTGCAGGCTCTGGGAGACGGGTGACACGGCCGCGAGGCTGCTGGCGATCCTGATCTGCCGCCCGAAGGCCTTCGGGCGGGACGAGTTGGACGCCATGCTGCGCGACGCGCGCAGGCCCAAGGTGCACGACTGGCTCGTGAACTACGTGGTGAGGAAGAGCCCGCACGCGGAAGAGCTGCGTCTCGCGTGGTTCGCCGATCCTGACCCCGTGGTCGCGAGTGCCGGGTGGGCGCTGACCACCGAGCGGGTGGCGAAGAAGCCCGCCGGTCTGGATCTCGCGGGACTCCTCGACGTCATCGAGGCGGAGATGAAGGGTGCCCCTGACCGTCTGCAGTGGGCGATGAACCACTGCCTGGCCCAGATCGGCATCGAGCACGCCGAGTACCGCGCCCGTGCGCTCGCCATCGGCGAGCGGCTGGAGGTACTGAAGGACTATCCGACACCCCCCGGCTGCACCTCTCCGTACGCGCCTATCTGGATCACCGAGCTGGTGCGTCGGAAGAACGACAGGACGGGGGCGTGATCGGCGGGCCGTAAAGCAGTGGACAGCCCTCATGCGCCGGGTGAGCATCTCCGCGATGAGCAATGAACTTCTCCCCAAACGCGTCCGCTTCGTCAAGCTCAACGCACAGGCCCTACGGGCCCTTGCCGACGGCGACCTCGCAGGTGGCAGCGCCGAGGCCGGCGTGGCCCTCGACGCGTACTTCGTGTCCGATCGTGCCCGCTGGATCTTCGGCTACCGCGCCGACCAGCTCACCAAGGACCCCTCCGCCGCGCCCTGGACCACCCGGGCCGCAGTGTCGGAGCCGGACGGCACAGTCATCGGCGACGCCGGGTTCCACGGCCCGCCGGACGAAGCGGGCGTGGTCGAGGTCGGCTACAGCGTCGTGTCCACCTACCGCCGCCAGGGCTACGCCCGCGCCCTGCTGACCGCCCTCCTGGCCAGGTCCGCCGAAGAACCCGACGTCAGAACCGTCCGGGCCACGATCCGATCCGACAACACCGCCTCCCTGGCCACCATCGCGGGCTTCGGCTTCACCTTCGTCGCCGTGCGGGGAAACGAGACCGACGGAATCAACCTCGTCTTCGAACGCCCGGCAAACCCACCCCAGACCCCCGCCCCCTGACCACCACCCCACCCCGCCCCCTCACCCCACCACCAAACCTCTCCCGCCCCCCGCACCCCCGTCGTACGCTGGTCTGATGCGAACTCCTCGGCAGGCCGCAAGAATCGTCGTCCTCAACCCCGCCGGATCCGTGTTCCTGTTCCGCGAGAACAACGTGGAAGTCGGCATCCACTGGCTGCCGCCCGGCGGTGGCATCGATCCCGGGGAGACGCCCGAGGAGTGCGTGCGACGGGAGTTGCGGGAAGAGACGGGGTGGACGGACCTGGAGCCGGAGCGGCTGCTCTGCACCTGGGAGCACGACTTCACCCACCAGGGCATCCCCGTACGCCAGTACGAGCACATCTACGTGACCACCGGCCCGCACCGCGATCCGGTACCGGAGTACCCCGAGGCCCACTGGCGGTGGCTGTCCCCGCAGAACCTCGCCACCCTCGGCGAACCGCTGTGGCCGCCGCGCCTCGCGCAGCTGCTCCACGAAGCCCCCGCCGAGCCGGTGCACTTGGGACTCCTCGCCTGAGCGCACGCCCGCCCGCACGCCCGCCCGGGAGGCCAGGGACCGCTGATCGGCGCGGCGTGGCCCCGGACATCTCCCTGGCGAACGCGCGCAGCTCGGCCCCCACCGTGGAGGGCGCGGATCACGGCGTGGCCGGTCAGTCCGTGCCGTGCGGCGAGGGCTTCGGCGAAGGGGCCGAGGTGCAGCACCGACTCACCGAGCGGCCCCTCCGCCCGTGCCACCGCCCGTGGCGGTCCCACCCGTGGCGGTCCCGCCCGTGGCCCGCGCGTACAGCTGCGCCGCGTAGTCGGCCAGGATCGTGCTCGTCGACACGTCGTCCGTGTCCCCGCCGGTCAGGATGCCGATGATCTTTCCGTCGGCGGCGATCCACGAGCTCCCGCTCGTGCCGCTGGGGAAGTCCGCGCAGTCGAAGCGCTGTTCCGTGGCGCTCAGCCGCACCGCGCGGGACAGGCAGGTGCGCGGGACCTTGCGGTCCGACGGGTAGCCCGTCACCGTGACCTGCTCGTCCGTGCGGCCCGTGGTGTCCAGGACGGCGGCGCCGGTGACGTCCTCGATGTTGCGGCCCGAGGCGTCGGGGGCCAGGCGGGCGAAGGCGAGGTCGTAGTCGTCGTTCGTCCCCTCCGACCAGCGCGGGTCCTCGAAGACCTCCGCGATCTTCCAGGTGCCGTACGGGGCCCGCCCGTCCGCGTACGCGGGTGCGAACGAGGCTCCGGCTCCGCCGGTCCGGCCGGCCTGCAGGCAGTGACCGGCGGTGACGATCAGGTTCCGCCCGGGGCTGTGGACGACGGTCGCCGTACAGAAGTGATCACCGGTCACATCGCCCTCGAACAGCGCCCCGACGTAGGCCACGGGCCCGCCCGGCGCGGGGGGCGACACGGACGGCCCGGGGGTCGGCGTGGAGGACGGCCCGCCGGACGACCTGGCCCGTTCCGATGATTGCGACTGCGACGGGCGGGCCGTAGAGGATGTCGCCGGAGGTGTCGCGTGCGCGTGCGCGCGGACCTTGCCGTCATCGGCCGGGACCACCTTCGTCATGGCCGCGGACGCACCCAGCGCCGCCATCCCACACAGCACCGCGGTCACCACGGCCCGCTTGTCCATCACAGACAACCCTCCCCAATTTGCTCCGGCGAAGCATGCCTTGCCCGCGGGGGCCCTCGCAAGGGGGGCCCGGCCCCCGCCCGTTGACACCACCTCCCCCACCCCTCACACTCCTCTGTATCCAGAGGAAACAGTTTACGGAGGACGCACAATGCTCGCCACCCTTGCCGCCGTCACCGCAACCACCGCCCTCGCCACCCCCGCGGCCGCCCTCCTCGCCCACCGCGCCCTGCGCCGCGCACAGGCCGTCGAGACCTTGCGGATCGAGTCCCCGCACGGCATCGACGAGCAGGGCTTCGTCCGCATCGGCGGCATCGACCAGTGGATCTCGGTGCGCGGCGAGGACCGGGCGAACCCGGTCGTCGTCGAGATCCACGGCGGCCCCGGCGCCGCCAACTCCATCTACACGGCCCGCACCCGCAGTTGGGAGCGGCACTTCACGATCGTCCGCTGGGACATGCGCGGCGCCGGCAAGACCTTCGGCCGCGGCGGCCCGCAGGGCCAGGGCGAGGCCACCTTCGAGCGGCTCTACGAGGACGCCCTGGAGGTCACCCGGTACGCCCGGGCCCTGCTGGGCGCCGAGCGGGTGGTGCTCCTGGCCAACTCCTACGGCAGCGTCTTCGGGCTGCGGCTGGCCCGCAACCACCCCGAGCTCTACTCCGCGTACGTGGGCACCGACCAGAACATCCACACCGGCGGCCGCGACACCTGCGCCCACGACGCCCTACGGGAGCGGCTGCGCGCCGCCGGGAAGGCGAAACGGCTCGCGCAGGTGGAGGCGATCGGAGCGGACCCGCACACGTGGACGCCGCAGGAGCGCGCGACGTACGCCAAGATCAGCGCGCAGAGCGATCCGCTGACGCTCGCCACGCTCAAGAAGGTGGTCCTGGGCTCGATGTGGCTGTCCCCGCTGCACTCGCTGCGCGATCTCCGGGACTTCTTCCAGGGGCAGTCCTTCTCGGAGCGGATCACCGAGGGGACGGCGGGGTTCGACGACCGGGCCGACGGCACGCGCTTCGCGATCCCGTTCTTCGTCTTCCAGGGCGCGCACGACGTCCTCACCCCGACGGCCGCCGCCCGGGCCTTCTTCGACGAGGTCGAGGCCCCGGTGAAGCGCTTCGCCCTCATCGAGGACTGCGGCCACTTCGCCTCGTTCGCCCGGCCGGAGTGCTTCCTTGACCTTCTCCTGACCCACGTCCGCCCGGCGGTCGTGGGCGAGCGGCACTCCGCCGTCTGACCACCCTCGGCCCACCCCGGCCCGGGCCCCCGGTCGGCCGTGCCGGCCGGGACGACCCCACGCACCCCCCCGCC
>NZ_JBEXPT010000218.1:0-4702 GCF_040612195.1 Streptomyces sp. NPDC006450
CCGCCGTGCGCGAGGCCATCGCCGCCCATCCGGATCTGCCTGCCGACCTGCGTGATCTGCTGTGAGCGGCCGGGTGCCCACCGACCCGGACCACGTGGCCGCCGGACCCGGCGCGCCCGCCCTGCTGCTGGCGCTGCTCGGCGCGTACGGCGGCGACGTCATGCTGCCCCGGCCGTGTCCCGCCTGGTGGACGCCGCAGGTCCGGCTGCTGGGACGTCGGGCCTACCACGTACCCACCCCGGCCGAGTGCGGCGGCGTACCCGACCCTTACGCCCTGCTGGAGACCGTGCGCCGGGTCCGCGCCGAGGGCGGCGACCCGCGGGTGCTGCTGCTGTCCGTGGCGGACGACCCGACCGCGACCGTCCCGCCCCCCGAACTGCTCCGCGAGGCCTGCGAGGCCGCCGAGTCCGCCGGGCTGTTCGTCGTCAGCGACGAGACCTGGCGCGACACCGTCCACCGGCCGGTCCGCGGCCGCCTGGGCGGGCCGGGCACGGACGGCCCCGGCGGGCTCCGGGCCTCCCACGACCGGCTCGTCGTGCTCAGCCCCGCCGAGATGCTGCCGGACGACACCGCGGTGCTCCTGGACCTCTCCGGCGCGCTGCTGCCCGCCGGCTGGCCCGCCGCCGTGATCCGCTTCCCCGGCACCCCGCACGGCACCTGGCTGCGGGCCCGGACCCTGGACGTGCTCACCGCCACCGGCGGCTTCGTCGCCGGACCCGTCGCCGGGGCGGCCGCGCACGCCCTCGACGAGCCCGCGGCCGTCGCGGGACGCGCCACCGCGGCCGCCGCCCTGCACGGTGCCGTGGCCCGGGCCGCGCACCGGGAACTGCTGGCCGCCGGGGCGCTGGCCCGGCCCCCGCAGGCCGGCCGCCACCTCTACGCCGACCTGACGCCGCTGCGCTCGGGGCTCGCCCGGCAGGGCGTCGGCGACGCCATGGAACTGGAGGACTGGCTGGGCGGACGGCTCGGCGCGCCGACGCCCGGCGGGCAGCGGTTCGCGGACGAGACCGTCGCCCCGCGGGTCCGGCTGTCGACCGGACCGCTGCTCGGTGCCACCCCGCAGGAGCAGCTCGCGGCGCTCACGGCGACCGACCCCCTCGCACTGCCCCACGTACGGGACTCCCTGGCCCGGCTCCGGACGGTCCTGGCAGGGCTGTCCGACTGAGGCCCGCCCGCGACGCGAACCCGCCCGGACAGACCGCATGCCGCCGGTGAACGGAGACTTCTCGATGAGGGACCAGACGGACGCCCCCTCGGCTTCCCGGGCCGAGGTCGGGGCCGAGGCCGGGGCCGGCCCGGACGTCCCCCCGGCGGCCACACGGGCCGCTGCTGCTGCCGCTGCTGCTGCCGCTGCTGTTGCCGGCGTCCGGCCCGCCCGGCCGCGGCCGCTCGGCGAGCACCGGCTGTGGCCGCGCTCGTTCGCGGACCGGCTGACCACCCCGCTGCCGGGGCTGCGCGCGTTCGCCCGGCTCGCCCGCGAAGGCGCCTTCCGGCCCGGTCCCGAAGGGCTGCGCGGCATCCCCGACCTGCCGTACGCGCCCGCCCCGCTGCCCGCCGTGGCCGCCGGGACGGCGTCCGTCACCTGGGCCGGGCACGCCAGCTGGATCCTGCGGATCGGCGGGCTGACCGTGCTGACCGATCCCGTCTGGTCCCGGCGGATCCTCGGCACCCCGGCCCGGATGACCCCCGTCGGGGTGCGGTGGGAGGCACTGCCGCCGGTCGACGCCGTGGTGATCAGCCACAACCACTACGACCACCTCGACGCCCCCACCCTCAAACGCCTCCCGCGCACGACGCCGCTCTTCGTCCCGGCCGGTCTCGCGCGGTGGTGCCGGCGGCGGGGGTTCACCCGGGTCACCGAACTCGACTGGTGGGAGTCGGCCGAACTGGGCGGCGTACGGTTCGAGTTCGTACCGGCGCACCACTGGTCGAAGCGGTCGCTGATGGACGCGTGCCGGACGCTGTGGGGCGGCTGGATGCTCAGTGCCGCCGAGGGGCGGGGCGACGCCGCGAAGAAGGTCTACTTCGCGGGTGACACGGGCTACGGGCACTGGTTCGGCGAGATCGGGCGGCGGCACCCCGGCATCGATCTCGCGCTGCTCCCGATCGGGGCGTACGCCCCGCGGTGGTGGCTGCGGGATGTCCACGCGGATCCGGAGGAGGCGGTTCAGGCCTGCCTGGACGTGGGGGCGCGGCGGATGGCGCCCATGCACTGGGGGACCTTCGTGCTGTCGTCGGAGCCCGTGATGGAGCCGCTCCAGCGGGTGCGGGCCGCGTGGGCCCGTACCGGGCTGCCCCGGGAGCACCTCTGGGACCTTCCGGTCGGGGCGTCCCGGGCCCTGTAGCCGCCGACGGCTGCGGGCGGGCGGCCCTGCGGGGCCGTCCCCGACCCGCCCTTCCCCCGTTCCCCGGGCTGCGCCCGGACCCCCGCCGGGGCTGCGCCCGGACCCGTGCCGGGGCTTCGCCCCGGACCCTGGTCCTCGAACGCCGGACGGCTGGAAGCCGGATGCGCCGCTGTGTGGCAGACGCGTCCGCGGTGGCAGGCGGCGGCCGGCCAGGCTCAGCCTCGCAGGCGTTCGAGGCGCGGGGGTCCGGGGGCAGGGCCCGGCAACGGCTGCGCACGTGGGGCGGGTTCCGCGACCGGCCAGGTCAGCGGCGCCAGAGGGCCGGGGCCGCGCTGATGAGTACGGTGAGGGCGACCGCCACGGCCACGCCCTTCCAGGGCTCCGCGAAGAGGGAGCCGCCCACGATGCCGATCAGGCCGTAGGTCGCTGCCCAGGCCAGGCAGGCGGGTCCGCAGCCGCGGGCGAACCGGCGCAGGGGGAGCTCCGCGAGCAGGCAGGCCAGCATCACCGGGATGCGGCCGCCCGGCAGCAGGCGGGAGACCACCAGGACCAGTACGCCGTTCTCGTCGAGCTTGCGCTGCGCCTGGGCGAGGCGTTCGGGGGTCGCCCGCCGGCGCAGGGCTTCCAGCCGGCGCGAGCCGTTCCGCGAGTGCACCCCGCGCCGGCCCAGCCAGTACAGCGCCAGGTCCCCGACGAAGGCGGCCAGTGCGGACACCCCGAACACCAGCAACAGCCCGAAAGGCACGGAGTCCTGGTGGAACGCCACCACCGCCGCGGAGCTGACCAGCGCGCCCGTCGGAATCACCGGCACCAGCGCGCCCAGCGCCACCAGCACGAAGAGCATCGGGAGACCGACCGCCTGCTGGGTGGATTCCGGCGGGACCTGCGCGCCCGCCTCCGCGAGCTGGGACAGGGCCGTCACGGCAGCCGCACCCGTTCACCGTGCGCGGGCACCCGGACCGTCACCTTCGGCGCCTCCCGCCGCGCACACCGTACGAACTCCTCGCCCGGCGCGTGGAACTCGTGCGGCCGCACCATGTCCATCCCGATCGGCCAGTACGTACCCCAGTGCACCGGAACCGCCGCCGCGGGCGCCAGCAGGGCCAGCGCCCGCGCCGCACCCGCCGCGTCCAGGTGCCCGGGACCCAGGTAGGGCCCCCAGCCGCCCACGGGCAGCAGGGCCACGTCCACCGGCCCGACCTCGTCGGCCATCGCGTCGAACAGGCCGGTGTCCCCGGCGAAGTAGGTCCGCGACGAGCCCTCGATCACGTACCCGAGCGCGGGGGCGACCCGCGGTCCGAACGGCAGCCGCCGCCCGTCGTGCCGCGCGCCGACCGCCCGGACCCGTACGCCGCCGCCCCCTGCGCCGTCCCCCACGGCCACCGTGTCGCCCGGCACCAGCTCCGTGACCTCCAGCCCCCGCACCCCGGCTATCCGCGCCAGCCCCGGCACCGCGCCCGGCGCCCCGCGCGGCACCAGCAGCCGGGTCCCGCGCGCGAGGCGCGCCAGCGAGGGCACGTGCAGGTGGTCGGCGTGCAGGTGCGAGACGAGCACGGCGTCGGCGACCGCCGCCTCCGGCGGGGGCACCGCCCCGCGACGGCGCCGCAGGTGCGCCAGCCGGCGCGCGAAGAGCGGGTCCGTGAGCAGCCGGACACCGGAGTCCTCGACCGTGCACGTGGCGTGGCCCCACCAAGTGATGTCCACCGGCCCCTGATCCCCTCCCTGGTCCCGCATGCCACCGGGTCCCGTCCGAGCCTAAAGGCTGCCCGCCCGAAGCGCCCGGAACCGGGGAACCGGGCCTTCCCGCCCCCTCCTCCCCGGCGGCGGATCGGAGTAGGGTCGGGCGGCATGGATGAGCTGCGCGTGGCCGCGATCGCCAGCCTGGCCCCGCTGGAGGACCTGGACACGGATCCCTTCGCCGTCGACACCCGGAGCCAGCACGCCATGTGCGCCCGCTGGGCGGCCGACCGGGGCTACGTCGTGACCCGCCAGCTGTTCGTCTACGGGCTGCGCGCCGACCACTGCGGGCTGTGGAACGACATCGACGCCGGGCGCGTCGACCTGTTCGTCACCGCCAACCACCGGGTGCTGACCCGCGCGCTGCGCTCCGTGGGGGAGTTCACCGCGGAATGCGCCCGGCGCGGCGTACGGCTGGAAACCGCCGGTCTCGACGAGCCGCGCTACACCTCCGCGATGAAGGCCGAGGTGCACCGCCGGCTCTCCATGCCGACCGCCGGATACGACGGTACGTAGCCCCGGCACCCAGCCCCAGCCGAGGCCCCGGCACCCAGCCCCAGCCGGGGCCCCGGCGCCCGCCCCGGCCTCCGGCCGACGCCGGCGCCGCGCGCCCCCGCGCC
>NZ_JBEXPT010000219.1:0-4676 GCF_040612195.1 Streptomyces sp. NPDC006450
CAGCAGCCGCAGCCGGGGACCGCAGGCCGGGCAGGCGACGGGCTGGGCGTGGAAGCGGCGGTCGGCCGGATCGGCGTACTCGCGGGCGCAGTCGGGGCACATCGGGAAGCCGGCCATGGTGGTCTGCGCACGGTCGTAGGGCAGCCCGGTGACGATCGTGAAGCGGGGTCCGCAGTGGGTGCACGTGATGAAGGGGTGGCGGTGGCGGCGGTCGGCCGGATCCGCCAGTTCCGCGAGGCAGGCGGCGCACGTGGCCGTGTCCGGGGAGACCAGGGTCCGGGCCGGGCCGCCGCTCCGGGAGGCGATGATCGAGAATCCGGCGCCGCCGACCACCGGCACCTCGCAGTGCTCGACGGCGTCCACCACGGCCAGCGGCGGCGCGTCCGCCGCGAGGCGCTCGCAGAACGCGACGACGGCGGCGGCCGCTCCCTCGACCTCGGTCACCACGCCCGCCGGGGTGTTGGTGACGTGCCCGGCCAGACCGAGCCCGGTCGCGCGGGCGTAGACGTACGGGCGGAAGCCGACGCCCTGCACCACCCCCTGCACGGTGACCCGGCGGCGCTGTACGGAATCCATCAGCGGCTCTGCCCGAGCGCCGGCGCTGCCGCGGGGGTGTCGGCCGGGTGCACATGGCCGTGGTCAGGGCCGGGCCCCTGAGCGTGACCGTGCTCGTCCCCCGGTCGGTGAGGAAGGCCGTCGTGGCTGTGGCTGTGGCTGTGGCTGTGCGTGTGCCCGTGCCCGTGGCTGTGGCCGTGGCCGCCGCCCGCATCGCCGCCGTGCGCCGCGGCGCTCGCGCCGGCCATCACCGGCGTGTGCGCCACCGCCCCCGCTCCGACCGCCTGCGCCCGGTCCAGCAGGAGGCCGAGGCCCTCGCCCGTACGGGCCGAGGTGAGCACCACCTCCACGCCCGGGTTGACCCGCTGGACGTTCGCCCGGAAGGCCGCCTCGTCGAAGTCGACGGCCCGCGCGATGTCGGTCTTGGTGACGACGACGAGCTGGGCCAGTCCGAAGGCCGTCGGGTACTTCAGCGGTTTGTCCTCGCCCTCGGTCACGGACGCGAGGACCACGCGCAGTGACTCCCCGAGGTCGTACGAGGCCGGGCAGACCAGGTTGCCGACGTTCTCGACGAAGAGCAGCCGCGTCTCCTCGGGCAGCCAGCCGTGCAGGTGGCGGCCCAGCATCGCGGCTTCCAGATGGCAGAGCCCGTCGGTGAGCACCTGCTTGACCGGCGCCCCCGAACGGGCCAGCCGCACCGCGTCGTTCTCGGTGGCCAGGTCGGCGGTCAGGGCGGCGACGGCCACGCCCCGCTCCCGGGCGAGCAGCAGCTCGCGCTCCAGCAGGGCCGTCTTGCCGCTGCCCGGACTGGACAGCATGTTGACGACCGTCGTCCCGCGGGCGGTGAGTTCGGTGCGCAGGGCTTGTGCGGCCCCGTCGTTCTTGGCGAGTACCGCCTGCTGCAGGTCGACCACTCGGCACATGGTTCAGGCCTCCTCGGGGATCGGGGCGCGGCAGGGGGCCACGGCGGCACCGACGGCCCGCGCGTCCTCCCAGGTCACCGTGAGGATGCGCAGCTCGCGCCCGGAGAGCAGCTCCACCTCCGTGGCCCTTCCGCACGTGGAACAGCACAGTTCGGGGGGCATGCCCACGGCCCAGTCGCCCGAGCAGGCGCCGCAGCGTGCACGGGCCGCCACGGAACGGACGACGAGCTCGGCGCCCTCCAGGACCGTTCCGGCGCAGGCCAGTTCGAAACAGAAGTGGAGCGCGTCCGGGACCACTCCCGCCAACTCGCCCACCTGGAGCTCCACTCGGCTCACGGCGCTGCCGGCCTGCGGGGCCGCCTCTTCCACCTGGCCCACGACGGCCATGGCGATCGACATCTCGTGCATCGGATTGGGTCTCCGTCCTGCCGGGGCTCATTACACCGGCAGGACCGGGGCGGCACGGCCGGGCACGCCGGGAGCCCGTACGCCCCGTACTCCATTCGGAGGCCGGGGCGTACGCGTTCACATGCGGCGGATGCGCAAGTAGCGCCTGATGTCGGGCAGGACCTGCCTGAGGACGGCGACCAGGGCCAGGGCGGCGGCTCCGCCGACGACTGCCTTCTTCATGGGGTACTCCTCAGTTCTCGTCGGTTCGTGGAATCCGGGCCTGCCCCGCCCGGCTCCTGCTGCCCGAGCAGGTCCAACAGCGCGCGCACGGCCTGCGGCACGGCGTCGGCCACGGGTGCGCTCAGCCCGATGCCCTCCTCGACGCAGGCGGGTTCGCACCCCAGGACGAGCACGCGCCGGGGCGCCTCGGCGCGGGGGCCGGCGGCGAGGGTGTCCAGCAGGGCGAGGACGGTGGGCGGCGACATGTCGGGGCCGTCGAGCGCGGCCCCGCCCGGGGGAGCGCCCACGTCCTCCTCGCCGACCTCGATCAGGTACAGGGTGCCGGGGGCCCCGCCGAGCGCGGTGGCGTCGACGAGGACGACCGTGTCGTAGCCGTCCAGCACCTGGTAGGCGAGGTGGACCCCGCGGACCCCGAAGTCCACCGCCTCCACGCCCGGCGGCAGCGGGTGCGCCGACAGGGCCCGCAGGGTTTCCACACCGAAGCCGTCGTCGCCGAGGAAGACGTTGCCGATGCCCGCGACCAGGGTGCGGCCGCTCACGCCGGCTCCTCGGGGGCGACGGTGACCTCGTCCGGCTGGAAGTACAGGAACCGGCCCTGCTCCCGGCGGATGTCGGCGCCGGGGTCGCCCTCCACGGTGACGGCGAGGTGGACGCCCCCGTCGACATCGTGCAGGACGGCCTCCACCAGGGCGGTGCGGCCCTGGAGGAAAAGGTCCTGGGCGTCGGTCCGCCGCAGCCCCGGGCGCAGCACCACACGGCTTCCGGCGCCCACCCGGACGCCGTCGACCGTCACGTGGTCCGGTACGGGCGCGGCGGCGTCCGCGCCGGCCGGGTCCCACCAGGGCGTCCCGGGCCGGAACAGCGCGTCCGGGTCCGGCACGGTGTCCTCGCCGGTGATGTCGCGCAGGCCCCGTACGGCCCCGTGCAGCCGTTCCAGTACCTCGGGCGGCATCGAGTCGGCCAGCTCGATCACGGCGGCCGCCCGGGGATCCGTCCCGCGGGCCTCCCGTTTCTCCTGGTCGGTGAGGGCCGCGGTGCGCAGGGCCAGGATCTCGTCGATCTCGGTGGCGTCGTACATGGCGCCGGCGCTCTCGGGGGCGATCGCCGGATGGTCCTCCAGGATGATGGGGGAGGACAGGACCACGTCCGCGCGGCCCGTCTCGCCCGCCAGTACCGGCCAGGTGTGCCGGTTCTCGCAGGTCGCGACGGCACCCTTGGCCCACTCGGGCGGGTCGGTCATCGACAGGAAGGAACCGGAGCTCAGCGCCAGCAGGAGATGGGCGGCGACCAGGGAGCGGGGCAGTGCCTCCTCGCGGGTCGCGGCAGGATCCGCGGGAGCCCAGGAGCTGGTGTTCTCCACGACCGCGGTCAGCTTCGACACCCGGTAGGGGCCTTCGAGTTCGGCGGCTCGCAGGCGCAGGACCCCGTCGATCCGCTCGGTACGCCGCACCAGGCGGCCGACGGTGCGGCCGTCGGAGTCGAGGACCGGCTCGACCTCCTCGCGGGCGGGCCGGGAGAAGGGGAAGGCGGCCTCGGAACCCGTCAGGTCGGCCAATGCCAGGCACAACTCGACCCGCTCCTCCGTCCCTTCGTCCCAGGGGACCAGCACCCGGTCGCTCAGGTGGAGTTCGGCGACCTCCTCGAACGTGCCCTCGGAGAGGGCCCGTTGGACCGTACGCCGCTGCGCGTGCAGGAAGCGCAGTTCCAGGGAGAGCGTCGCCGCGCCCCGGGGCTCCAGCAGGATCTCCGTCTGCTGGAAGGAGTGTTCCCCGTGGGCGGGGGCCCAGGCGGGCGGTACGAGCACGCCGAACTGCCAGCGCATCCGGTTCTTCGCCGCGGAGGCCCGGTACGGGTAGAGGACGTACCCCTCGAAGAGGACGGCGTCGGCCACCTGCCGGGCCGTGGCGAAGCCGCGGTCCTGGGCGTCGGCGAGGCCGGGGGCGGTCGTGGTCACGGCGCGGTCCTCTCGATGACGAGCGGCGGCGGTGCGCCCAGCCGGAGCGGGGCGGGTACGGGCCCGGCCGCGCTGTCCAGGAGGGTGCGCACGGTGGCCTCCCAGGAGGGGAGGGCGTGCCGCGAGCGGAAGGCGAGCAGCTCGGCCATGGTGTCGGCGGGCAGGCGCAGCCAGCCGCATCCGGGGAAGTGCTGCTCGACCATCTCCCGCCATACGGCCACGGGCATCCGGTACGCGGCCTCGCGGTCCCAGGGCACCGGTTCGACCTGGAAGCCGCCCGCCCCGGTGAAGGCGGTCCCCGAGAACAGCATCAGCATCGGGACCTCGCCGTCCTGGAGCGCCGCGAAGTAGCGGGTCGCCGCGATGTCCATGTCGTAGCTGCACGGCACCACGAGGTCGACCTCGGTCTCCCCGGTGAAGCTCGGGACCATCACCGAGACCTGTGCGAACTGCACCGGCTGGAGGGTGGACCCCCAGCGGGAGGGTTCGCCGAACAGGTCGGCCAGGCCGTCCGCCTCGGCCGGGCCGTAGCGCCGCTTGGCGGGCTCCACGCGGAGCTGGCAGCGCAGGGCCACGGCGTGCACGCGCACCCCGGGCGAGGCGGTCAGCCGCAG
>NZ_JBEXPT010000220.1:0-4660 GCF_040612195.1 Streptomyces sp. NPDC006450
GACTCTTCTGATGACCTTGGGCGTGCTGGCCGTCCTGGCCATGGCGTTCATCATGTTCGCCGGCTTCTGGACGGACTGGCTCTGGTTCCGCTCCGACGCGGGGCCCGCCGAGCGGGAGCACATCCTGCGGGACTCCGGCGCGGTGCTCGTCGACGTGGACTTCCAGCGGCGTGGAGACGCGGGGGCGGGAGCGGAGGTGGGGGCCGGGCAGCCGGCGCTGATTCTCTACACCTCCGGGACCACCGGGCCGCCCAAGGGGGTCGTCCTCACCGCCGAGGCCGTGGCCGCCGATCTCGACGCCCTCGCCGAAGCCTGGCAGTGGAGCGCCGAGGACACCCTCGTGCACGGTCTGCCGCTGTTCCACGTGCACGGACTCGTACTCGGGGTGCTCGGCGCGCTCCGGACCGGAAGCCGGCTCGTGCACACCGGGCGGCCCACCCCGGAGGCCTACGCGGCGGCCGGGGGCAGCCTGTACTTCGGGGTGCCGACCGTGTGGTCCCGTATCGCGGGGGCTCCGGCGGCCGCCGCCGCGCTGGGCGGGGCCCGGCTGCTCGTCTCCGGCAGTGCCGCGCTGCCCGCGCCGGTCTTCCGGGACCTGGAGCGGCTGACGGGGCTGCGGCCCGTGGAACGGTACGGGATGACCGAGACGCTGATCACCCTGAGCGGGCGCGCGGGCGGGGAGGTGCGGCCCGGTACGGTCGGCACCCCGCTCCGGGGCATCGGTACGCGGATCGTGGCGGAGGCGGGCGCAGAGATCGGCGAACTCCAGCTGACCGGGCCGACGCTGTTCTCCGGGTACCTGGGCCGGCCCGAGGCCACGGCCGCCGCATATACGGAAGACGGGTGGTTCCGTACGGGCGACATCGCGGCCGTCGACGAGGCCGACGGAGTCCACCGGATCGTCGGACGGGCCTCCATCGACATGATCAAGTCGGGCGGGTACCGGATCGGTGCCGGCGAGATCGAGAACGCGCTGCTGGATCACCCCAAGGTGAGCGAGGCGGCGGTGGTGGGGCTGCCGGACGCGGATCTCGGGCAGCGGATCGTGGCCTTCGTGGTGGCCGAGGGCGTCACGGGTCCGGAACTGACGGACTTCGTCGCCGCGCACCTGTCGGTGCACAAGCGGCCGCGCGAGGTGCGGTTCGTCGCGGCGATTCCGCGCAATGCGATGGGCAAGCCGCAGAAGAAGCTGCTGCTGCTGGGCGATGCCTGACGGTGCGAGCCTCCCCAGGTGACCTCCTCGGGGTGTGCCTCCTCCGCGGGGAGGCGGGCGGGCCTCCCTCGGCGTGCCTCCCCCCGGGGGTTCCGGCTCCGCTCCGGCCGGAGCAGCGGAGGTGCTCGGAAAAGGGCAACGGGTCTTTCGGGCGGGGGAGGTAGCTTGCTCGCATGGACAAGACGGCTGATCAGGTCAGCGCCGACCGGCGGGCGCTGACAGCGGCCGCAGTGACCGTCGTGCTGTGGGCTTCCGCGTTCGTTTCGATCCGCTCGGCGGCCGCGTACTTCGGGCCCGGAGCGCTCGCGCTCGGACGCTTGCTGACAGCCTCGGTCGCGCTCGGGCTGGTCCTGGCCGTCCAGCGGGTACCGCCGCCGCCGAAGCAGGCGTGGCCCGGGATCCTGGTCTCCGGGGTGCTCTGGTTCGGGCTCTACATGGTGACGCTGAACTGGGGCGAGCAGCTCGTGGACGCCGGCACCGCGGCCATGATCGTCAACATCGGTCCGATCGTGATCGCCCTGCTCAGCGGCTGGCTGCTGAAGGAGGGTTTCCCGCCCATGCTGTTGGCGGGCATGGCGGTCTCCTTCGCCGGAGCGGTACTGGTCGGCCTGTCCACCTCGAACGGCGGTTCCGCCTCGCTGGGAGGGGTCCTGCTCTGCCTGGTCGCCGCGCTCACGTACGGGGCGGGGGTGGTCGCGCAGAAGCCGGCACTGGCGTACGCGAGCCCGATCCAGGTGACGACGTACGGCTGCTTCGTCGGTACGGCCGTCACCCTCCCCTTCGCGGGGCAGCTCGTCGACCAGCTTCCCGGGGCCCCGCTCGACGCCGTCCTCAACATGCTCTACCTGGGGCTGTTCCCGACCGCGCTCGCCTTCACCACCTGGTCGTACGCGCTGTCGCGGACCACCGCGGGCAAGATGGGCGCGACCACCTACGCGGTGCCCGCCGTCGTGGTGCTCATCGCCTGGATCGCCCTCGACGAGATCCCGGCCGCGCTGACCCTGCTCGGCGGTGCGGTCTGCCTGGCCGGCGTCGCCGTCTCCCGGAGGCGGCGGGGCATGGCCTAGGGCCTCTCCCGGTGTGTGGGCGCGTCCGTGTCTGCGTGAGAGTGCGCGGGCGTGGCGCTCACGTGAGGCGCAGGTCCACGAAGGGCACGGTGTCGCCGGGGAGGACGTAGCGGTCGACTTCGGTGAAGCCGGATCGGCGCGCGAAGCCGAGGCCCTCGGGGTTGGAGGCGAGGACCACGGTCTCGATCACCTCGGCGCCGAGGGTACGTGCCTGGGCGAGGGCGTAGGCGTACAGCTCTCGGCCGAAACCCCGTCCCCGGTGGGTGGGAAGGACGCGCGCGATCACGGTGGCGGTCGTGGAGCCTGCGGCGGGGGGCCGGACCGTCGTGCACCCGACGAGGGTGTCGCCGAGGTGGGCGACGTGCAGGACGTGGCGCGCGGAGCGCTCCCGTACGTCTTCGAGGGACAGGAGGGCCGTCGGGATGACCGTGTTGTGGACGTGCTGCCAGTCGTGCAGGGCGGCTTCGGAGGCGGCGTGCACCGGGTGGATGCGGAGAGCGGAAGCCGGCGGCGGGGTGTCCTGGGCGGCGGCGTCGAGGAGGACGCGGGCCAGGGCGGAGGGGGCGGAGAACATCGGCCAGTGGCCCGTGTCCAGGGTGACCAGCTGCCAGTCCGGGCCGGTGGACAGGAGTTTCGCCACGTCGGGGTGGGGTTCGGCACCGTCCAGCAGGCATTTGACGTAGGTCGCGGGGAGCTCGGCGAGCGGGTGGGTCAGTACGGCCGGTTCGGTGAGCGTGGCGCCCGGGTGCGGGGTCGCGCCGGCGAGGAGCCGGGCGATCTGCTCGGAGGTGAGGCCCTGGCCTTCGAAATCGGCGGCCTGCAGGGGAGGCCAGAAGCCGTTGTTCGCCGCGATGGAGGACTCCACGGCTGAGCGGCCGTCCGGCCAGCCGGAGACGAAGGATTCGTCGTGGGCGGGGACGCTGGCGTCGACGAAGACCACCCGGTTCAGGCGGGCGCCGATCCGCTCGGCGGCCTGGCCGACCGGGACGCCGGCGTAACTGTGGCCCACGAGGACCACATCGCGCAGACCGAGTTCGTCGATGGCGTCGACTATGTCCGTGACGTGCGTCTGCTGGCCGGCCGCGACGCCCTGCTTCTCCGCGAGGCCGGACAGGGTCAGCGCGTGGACCGCGTGGACCGCTTGGTCGTCGCCGTCCGTGGTGCGCAGTGCGGTGCGGAGTTCGGCGGCCACCTCGTCCCATGCCGCCGCGCCCAGCCACGTGCCTGCCACCAGTACGAATTCAGTCATGAACGTACGTTAATCGAACCGGATGTCGGCGCTGAGGGGCAGGTGATCGCTGGGGGTGGAGGGGAGCGTACGGACGCGGGTGACGGTCCCCGAGCGGGCCAGGATCTGGTCGATCCGGGCCAGGGGGAAGGCCGCGGGCCAGGTGAAGGCGAAGCCGGGGGCGGTGGTCGTCCTTGTCGCGCTTGCCGCGGTTGCGGCCAGGGCGGTGCGGACGGGGGCCAGGCCGCGGTCGTCGGCGGTGCCGTTGAGGTCCCCGAGCAGGACGACGCGGTCGGCGGGTTCCGCGGCGAGGGCGGCGCCGAGGAGCACGGCGCTCTCGTCACGGCGGGCCGAGCCGAAGCCGGAGGCGCCGAGGCGCAGGGAGGGCAGGTGGACGACGTAGACGGCGACGGGCCCCCCGGGGGTGGCGGCGGTGGCGCGCAGGCCGCGGTTCCAGTGCGGGTCGCCGGCGAGGGCCGGTGGCTTGATGTCGACGGGGCGGACGTCGGTGAGCGGGTACGTCGACCAGAGGCCGACCGTGCCGTGGGTGGCGTGGTGGGGGTAGTCGGCGGCGAGGGTGGCGGTGAAGGCCGTGATGGCGGTGGGGGTGAGTTCCTCGACGGCGATGAGGGAGGGGCGGGCGGCGGCGAGGGCCTTGGCCGTGCGGGACGGGTCCGGGTTCTCGTCGCTGATGTTGTGCTGGACGGTGGTGAGGGCGGGGCGGGCGGTGGTCGGTGCGGTGGGATGGGCGAGGTGGCCGCCGAACTGGCCCAGCCAGGCGGCGGTGGGGAGCAGGAGGGCCAGGGCGATGGCGGCGGAGCGGCGTCGGAGGGCCAGGGCCAGGAGGAGGGGGACGGCGAGGCCGAGCCAGGGGAGGAACGTCTCCAGCAAGCTGCCGGGACGGCCGGGGGTGTTGGGGACGAGGGAGGGGCGGGCGAGGAGTGCGGCGAGGAGTGCGGAGAGAAGAACGGGGGCGGGTACGCGGGCGAGTACGGGCAGGGCCTTCGTCCGGGCCGAGAGCCGGGGGAGCGGGCGGCGGCCGCGGCGGAGTGGTCGGCGGGGGAGGAGGGGGAGGAGGGGGAGGAGGTGGAGGACTTCCCGGTGGAGCTGGGGGCCTTCGCGGAGCGCGGCTGGCTCGTGGACGAGGCGGAG
>NZ_JBEXPT010000221.1:0-4643 GCF_040612195.1 Streptomyces sp. NPDC006450
GGCGCGGGCTGCTCGCGGCGGGGGCGGCGCTCGTGCTCGGGCTGGTGGCCGTACTCGGCTACCAGGCGGTGGGCTCGGAGCCGGGCGGCGCGAAGGCGCTGAACGCGTTCGCGACGTCGAGCGCGTCGACGCCGGGCCCGGCCACCCCGGCACCCGGACCGAGCCTGTCGGCCTCGCCGACACCGACACCGACACCGACCGCGTCGGTCTCCGCGTCGCCGTCACCTTCGGCAAGCCCGAGTCCGAGCTACACGACGCCGACGCCCACACCCACGCCGACCTGGACGGTGACCAGGCCTGCGACCCCGACCCCGACCCTGTCTCCGACCCCCACGCCGACCCCGTCCCCGTCCCCGAAGGTCAAGATCTCCGCGGTGAACGTCACCTCGTTCCGGCAGACGGCCCCGGGTACCACCGAGGCCTCCTTCTCCGTCGAAAGCGACGGCGCGGGCCCCTACACCCTGGTCGTCGAGTGGTTCACCGGTGACACCAAGGGCGCCCTGACCGTGCCGGACGGCCGTCAGACGGTCGCCTTCGCGGCCGGAAGCCCCGGTACGCAGACCCTCGCGCACACCTTCGCGCAAGGCGCCGGCTGCTACTGGAGCGTCCGCGCCACCACCACACCGGCCGCCGCCAACCAGGGTTCCGTCCAGAGCATCTACATCCGGGGGTGCAAGCCGGCATGAGCGATCCCCACGCCCCGCAGGGCGACGACGACTACAGCGCCACCGTGCTCGGCAGCCACTGGATCACCGGACCGCCCCGGGGCACGGAGCGGACCGAGCGGCTCGACCCCACCGGCGCGACCGCCCACGCCGGCGCGACCGAACGCACCGGCCCGACCGCCCGGTTCGACGTACCGGTGGGGGCGGTGCCCGACCGGGTCGAGGGGTCGGTCCTGCGCTTCGGACCGGGAGTGACCGCCGCGCTGCCCACGCCGTTTCCGCTGTTCCCCGGCCCGGCCCCGCGCCGGCGCCGCGAATGGCGGCGCTACACCCTGGCCGCCGTGGTCCTGATCGGGGTCCTGTGCTACCTGGGCTGGCAGCGCTACGGCCCGGCCCTGGAGGTCGGGGACGTGGTGGTGGCCACCGATGCCAAGGGTCCCGGCTGCGACGGCACCGCCGACGTGGTGGCCGTCGTACGCACCAACGGGCGCCCGGGAGTCCTCTCGTACCGCTGGCTGCGCAGTGACGGCACCCGCTCGGAGCAGCTCACCGAGCGGGTGCCGAGCGGCCGGAAGGAGGCCCGGCTGCACCTGTTGTGGACCTTCCAGGGCGCGGGCACCTACCCCGCGAAGGCCGAGCTGGAGCTCGTCTCGCCCGTACGGCGGACGGCCGCGGCGGAGTTCACGTACCGCTGCCGCCCGTAGCGGGGGCGGGGAGACGGATCACCGCGAGCCCACCGTCGAGGTCGACCCGGGACCGGGGCGGTGCGCCGTCCTCTTCGTCGTCGCGCATGACCAGGGCGCTCTGGCGCTCCTTCAGCTCGTTCTGCTTGCCCGGCGAGAAGCTCGCGTGCAGCTGCTCGAAGCCGGTCGCGGACATCTGGCCCTTGCGGCCGTTCCAGCGCCAGGGCAGCAGCCCCGCTCGGCCCGCGCGCTCCAGCGTGAGGTCGAGGAAGGCGATGGCGGTGAGCAGCAGAGCCAGCCCCGGGAGGGTCATGAAGACGACGAAGGCCATGGCCGGAGCCTAACCCCGGCCCTCACCGCCGTGCCAGGCCCTGCCCTAGGTACCGCCCCCCCCTCGGGCCCTGCCCTAGGTCCCGCCCCTCGGCCCCTGGCCCAGATCCCCTCCCTCGGCCGCGGTCCTCCTTTCGGCCCACGGCCCGGGCCCGCGGACCGGTCCTTCCGGCCGGGGGGATCGTGGCCGTGCGGCCGAGGCGCCGCCGCTCCGGCCCTGGTTGACTCGAATGTGTCGCCGAGGGCATCAGGGATGGCCCTCACGGCACGTTTGCCGCCACGTTCCAGCCGGCGATACACCCCAACGGAACGTGGCTGTCCCGCACGGATGCCAAGTCCGCGCGGGAGGCCCGCAGCCGCTTTGGGGAGTGGCTGCGGGCCGTCTTGCCTGCCCGTCCGTGGCGGGCAGCTCGGATCGCTTCTTCCTCAGAAGCGGGCGTGCGCGGTGATGTCCGCCGCGAACTCCCCCGTCATCGCCGGGGTCACCGTCGGCCGGCACTGCGCCACCGCCGCCAGGTAGTCCTCGGTGCTCGCGCCCAGTGGGGCCGCGGCCGCGCCGCGCGCGCCCACCGCCTCCAGGTCCCGCTCGAAGGACACCTGCGCCGCGATCCGCGCCGCGTGCTCGATGTCGGCCGGGGTGAACAGCTCGCTCGCCGCCACCAGCGCCGCCACGTCCACGTCGGGGCGGCCCGCCGTGTACCGGGCCCAGATCGCGGCGCGGGCGCCCGCGTCCGGGGTGCCGATCGGGATCAGGTAGTCGAAGCGGCCGGGGCGCAGGAAGGCCGGGTCGAGGGAGCGGATGGAGTTGGTCGCGCAGACCAGCAGCCGTTCGTCGCCCTCGCGGAATCCGGGTATCAGCTTGAGCAGCTCGTTGGTCACCCCGTGGATCCCGCCGGGCTGGGCGGGCTCGGTGCGCACGGGCGCGATCTCCTCGACCTCGTCGATGAAGACGAGCACCCGTTCCAGCTCGGCGATGCGGGCGAAGGCGTCGCGCAGCGCCGCCGCGAGGTTCCCCTCGTCGGCGAGGCGGGAGGGCAGCAGTTCCACGAAGGGCCAGCCGAGCCGGGAGGCGATGGCCCGGGCGAAGGTGGTCTTGCCGGTACCGGGCGGGCCGAAGAGGGTGATGGCGCGCGGGGGCCGCACCCCGTGCGCGGCGGCCCGCTCGGGCTCGGCCAGGGGCAGCACCACGCGCCGCTCGATGAGGTCCTTCTCCGTCTCCATGCCGGCGACCTTGGTCCACAGGTCGTTCGGCAGGAAGCGGCCGCCGAGGTCGTCCAGGAGACCGGCGGCCGGGCCGTGCAGCGGCTCGGTCTTCTCGAAGTAGGCGACGGCGGGCTGCCGGGTGTAGCCCGCGTTGAGCAGGCCCTCGCCGAGCAGGTCCTCCTCGGGCAGGACGTACGCGATGCGCCCGACGCGGGCGGCGATGAGCCGCCGCTCCAGCTCCACGAGCAGCGCGCTGGCCAGGCCCCGGCCGCGCCAGCCGGCGGCGATGGCGATGCGCATGACCCAGGCGCGTTCGCCGGTGACGCAGGCGAGGGCGGCGCCGATGGGAACGCCCTGGTGGACCGCGACCACGCAGGGCTGCCGGTCGGTGAGGGCGCTGATGCATTCGGCGAGTGAGAAGACCGACTCCTGGCCGAGTTCGGCCGTGGTGTCGATCAGATGGACAACGGCCGCGAGATCGCTCTCGCGGTAGTCGTGGATCAGCCAGTTCACCGGGTACCGCCCCTCGTTCGTGCTGCTGCGTGCCTGCCGCGTGTGTGATGCGCACCTTGCTGCCGCGAGGCTAGGGGCGGGCGGGCCCCGTGATCACGCTCCGTCATGCACAACAGCCGGTCCGGGAACCCTCCGTATCGTCCATAGACTGGTGGTTTCCGCCCGAACTGTTGCCCGAGGATCCGTACGCCTTCATGACTTCCCACATATCCACCGGCGTCCGACGGCCGTTCCTCGTGTGGCTGGTGCCGGTTCTCTGGACTCTGGCGCTCGGGCTGTGGGGACTCTCCCGGCAGAACAGCGTGTGGCGGGACGAGGCGGCGACCTGGCAGGTGGCGGAGCGCTCGCCCGGTGAGATCTGGCACCTCCTCGGACAGGTGGACGCGGTCCACGGCCTGTACTACCTGCTGATGCACGTGCTGTTCGAGGTGTTCGGGGCGAGCACGAGCACCCTGCGCCTCCCGTCGGTGCTGGGGGTGGCGGTCGCCGCCGGCTGTGTGGCGCTGATCGGGCGCCGGCTGGCGGGCCCGTGGGCCGGGCTGGGCGGCGGGCTGGCCCTCGGACTGCTGCCGGCCGTGCAGTTCCAGCTCCAGGAGGGCCGGTCCTACGCGCTGATCGCGGGCGGGGCCGGACTGTCGACGCTCCTGCTCGTCTCCCTGATCGCAGCCGCCGCAGCCGGCCCCGGGCGGCGGACCTGGCCGCGCTGGACGGCGTACGGGGCTCTCGTGCTGGTCTGCGCCCTGCTGAACTGGTTCTCCCTGCTGATCCTGCCCGCCCACGCGGTGACGCTGTGGTGGGCACGGGGCGGGCGCGGCGTCGTGGCGCCCTGGCTGTTCGCCTCGGCGGCGGCCGTGGCGGGGGCCCTGCCGCTGATCCTGTTCAGCCGGACCCAGTCCGGCCAGGTCTCCTGGATACCGCCGCTGACCTGGCACATGATGATCGGCCCGGGCGTCCTGCTGGCGGTCGGCGCGCTGGGCGCGTGGGCGGACCGCCGGGGCGGGCCGCGCACCGGCCTCCCCGCCCGGCTGACGGCGGCCTCGGTCGGGCTGCCGCTGCTGGCGGTGCCCCTGCTGGGGCTGGCCGCCGCCTCCCTGATCCAGCCGCTGTTCCTGGACCGGTACGTACTGTTCTCCATGCTGGGCCTGGCCCTGCTGATCGGTGCGGCGCTGGGCGCAGTGAGGAGAGTCATCCCGGACGCGGTCGTCTCGAGATCGTTCGAGGCGGGGTCGCCAGTGGCAACACCCACGTC
>NZ_JBEXPT010000222.1:0-4618 GCF_040612195.1 Streptomyces sp. NPDC006450
GGCTGCTGCCCGGGTTGCCGGAGCTGCCCGAGCCGTCCTGCCTGACCGCCGCGGCGGAAGCCGGCCGGGGGCCCAGGCCGCGCACCTGGTCCGACATCGGCTACCACGAGGAGGGCGGGGCCGGGTTCCTGTCGTTCTCCTTCCCCGGCGGCGCGATGAGCACCGCTCACTGCCGGCGCCTGCTGGACGCCTACCGGGCGGCCTGCGCCCGCCCCACCTCGGTGCTGGTGCTCGGCGGCGGACGGGACTTCTTCTCCAACGGGATCCACCTGGGCGTCATCGAGGCCGCCGCCGATCCCGCCGAGGAGTCCTGGGCCAACATCAACGCCATGGACGACCTGGTGGAGGCCGTGCTGACCACCACCGACCGGCTCGTGGTCTCCGCGCTGGGCGGCAACGCGGCCGCCGGCGGAGCCGTGCTCGCCCTCGCGGCCGACGAGGTGTGGTGCCGATCCGGTGTGGTCCTCAATCCGCACTACCGGCTGATGGGCCTGTACGGATCGGAGTTCTGGACGTACACCCTGCCGCGCCGGATCGGTTCGGCCGGCGCGGAGCAGCTGACCGCGGAGGCCTTGCCGCTGAGTGCCGAGGCGGCCCGGCGGCTGGGCCTGGTCGACCGTACCGTCGACTGCCCGCCCGCGGAGTTCGCGGACCGGGCCTCGGCGCTGGCCGTGCGGCTCGCCGGCCACCCCGCCACCGGCTCCCGGATCGCCGGGAAGAAGGAGCGCCGCGAGCTGGACGAGGCGCGGCGTCCGCTGGCCTCCTACCGGGCGGCCGAGCTGGAGCGGATGCGGCAGACCTTCTTCGACCCGCGGTCCCCGTACCACGCGCTGCGCCGTGCCTTCGTGGGCAAGGTGCGCCCGGACGCGACGCCACCGCACCTCGCGCGCTCCGTACCCGCCCGGCACGGAGCGCCGCTGTCCACCCGGGCGGATCCTTTCACCGGACCGGGTGTACCCGACGCGGCACCGGACCGAGGTCGGTGCTAGCAAGAAGGGTGGGGCCGATGAGCCCCCCGCGGTGACAGGGCCTCCCCTGCGGGCCCGCCGCCGCTCCTCCCCCTCCCCCTCCCCAAGGAGGCCTCCGCATGGACGCAGCAACGCCGGCTCCGGTGGCAGACGACCCGGCAGCGGACGACCCGCTGATCCACATCCTCTGGATCAACGCGGGCCTGAGCTGTGACGGGGACTCCGTGTCCCTGACCGCCGCGATGCAGCCGAGCATCGAGGAGATCGTCACGGGGACGCTGCCCGGGCTGCCCCGGATCGCCGTGCACTGGCCGCTGATCGACTTCGAGTGCGGTCCCGTCGGGGGCGCGGACACGTTCATCGAGTGGTTCTTCAAGGGCGAGCGGGGCGAGATCGATCCGTTCGTCCTGGTGGTCGAGGGCTCCATCCCGAACGAGAAGATCAAGGCCGAGGGTTACTGGTGCGGGTTCGGCGACGATCCGGCGACCGGCCAGCCCATCACCACCAGTGAGTGGATCGACCGGCTGGCGCCCAAGGCGCTCGCCGTGGTGGCCATCGGCACGTGCGCCACGTACGGCGGCATCCACGCGATGGAGGGCAACCCGACGGGTGCGATGGGCCTGCCCGACTACCTGGGCTGGGACTGGAAGTCGCACGCCGGGATCCCGATCGTGTGCGTGCCGGGCTGTCCGATCCAGCCGGACAACTTCTCGGAGACCCTGACCTACCTGCTCTACCAGGCGGCCGGCTCGGCCCCGATGATCCCGTTGGACGACAAGCTGCGGCCCACGTGGCTGTTCGGCAGCACCGTGCACGAGGGGTGCGACCGGGCCGGGTACTACGAGCAGGGCGAGTTCGCGCAGACCTACGACTCCCCCAAGTGCCTGGTGAAGATCGGCTGCTGGGGTCCGGTGGTCAAGTGCAACGTGCCCAAGCGCGGCTGGATGAACGGCATCGGCGGCTGTCCGAACGTGGGCGGCATCTGCATCGCCTGCACGATGCCGGGCTTCCCGGACAAGTTCATGCCCTTCATGGACGAGCCGCCGGGGGCCAGGGTTTCCACCAGGGCCAGCGGCGTGTACGGCGCGCTGATCCGCAGGCTCCGGGCGATCACCCTGCACACCGTCGATCAGGAGCCCAAGTGGCGCCACACCGGGGAGAAGCTGACGACGGGCTACCGCCCGCCCTGGTGAACCCCGCCCCGGCGGCCTCCGCCCACTCCGCACACCCCCTCCTCCACCCGCTCCTCCTCCACCCGCGCTGATGAAGGGTCACGGCAGACACGATGGAACCGAAGACGAAGGCGGCCGGCGACGGCAGCGGACTGGTCGAGATGGCATGGGATCCGATCACCCGGATCGTGGGCAGTCTCGGCATCCACACGAAGATCGACTTCAAGCAGAAGCGGGTCGCCGAGTGCTACAGCACCTCGTCGGTCTTCCGTGGCTACAGCGTCTTCATGCGCGGCAAGGACCCCCGTGACGCTCACTTCATCACGAGTCGCATCTGCGGGATCTGCGGCGACAACCACGCCACGTGCTCCGTCTACGCGCAGAACATGGCCTACGGGGTGAAGCCCCCGCACCTCGCCGAATGGATCATCAACCTCGGCGAGTCCGCGGAGTACATGTTCGACCACAACATCTTCCAGGAGAACCTGGTCGGGGTCGACTACTGCGAGAAGATGGTCCGCGAGACCAACCCCGGGGTCCTGGAGCTGGCCGAGCGGACCGCCGCCCCGCACGCGGGCGAGCACGGCTACCGCACCATCGCCGACATCATGCGCTCGCTCAACCCCATCGAGGGCGAGTTCTACCGCGAGGCCCTCCAGGTCAGCCGCTACACCCGGGAGATGTTCTGCCTGATGGAGGGCCGCCACGTGCACCCCTCCACGCTCTACCCGGGCGGCGTCGGCACCATCGCCTCGGTCCAGCTCTTCACCGACTACATGAGCCGCCTGATGCGGTACGTGGAGTTCATGAAGAAGGTGGTGCCGCTGCACGACGACCTGTTCGACTTCTTCTACGAGGCGCTGCCCGGCTACGAGGAAGTGGGCCGCCGACGGGTCCTGCTGGGCTGCTGGGGCGCCCTCAACGACCCCGAGTACTGCGACTTCACGTACGCCAACATGACCGACTGGGGACGGAAGATGTTCGTCACCCCGGGCGTGGTGGTGGACGGCAAGCTGGTCACCAACGACCTCACGGAAATCAACCTGGGCATCCGCATCCTGCTGGGCAGCTCGTACTACGACGACTGGCAGGGGCAGGAGCAGTTCGTCACGCACGATCCGCTCGGCAACCCGGTGGACCCGCGCCACCCGTGGAACCAGCACACCATCCCGGCGCCGCAGAAGCGGAACTTCGACGACAAGTACAGCTGGGTGATGTCGCCCCGCTGGTTCGACGGCAAGGACCACCTGGCACTCGACACCGGCGGCGGCCCCATCGCCCGGCTGTGGTCCACGGCGCTGTCCGGGCTGGTGGACGTGGGCTACGTCAAGGCCACCGGGCACAGCGTGGTCATCAACCTGCCGAAGACGATGACCAAGCCCGAGACGACCTTCGAGTGGCGGATCCCCAAGTGGAGCAACGCCCTGGAGCGCAACCGGGCCCGTACCTACTTCCAGGCGTACGCGGCGGGCATCGCACTGCACTGCGCCGAGAAGGGTCTGGCGGAGGTCCGCGCCGGGCGCACCCAGACCTGGGAGAAGTTCGAAGTGCCGGACCAGGCGGTCGGCGTCGGCTTCACCGAGGCCGTACGGGGCGTCCTGTCACACCACATGGTCATCCGCGACGGGAAGATCGCCAACTACCACCCGTACCCGCCGACCCCCTGGAACGCCAGCACGCGGGACACCTTCGGGACACCGGGACCGTACGAGGACGCCGTGCAGAACACCCCGATCTTCGAGGAGAACACCCCGGAGAACTTCAAGGGCATCGACATCATGCGGGCCGTCCGCAGCTTCGACCCCTGCCTGCCGTGCGGGGTGCACATGTACGTCGGCGGCGGCAAGACCGTCAAGACCATGCACGTGCCCACCGGCCTGAGCGGACTGGGCGGATGAGCGCCGCACGCGGCGTCGTACTGGACGCACGGCAGGCCGGGCAGCGGGTGGACGAGGTCCTCGACCGGCTCGCCGCCACGGGAGACCGCGCGGCCTGCGCCGCCGCCGAGGAACTGGTCCGGGGCCTCATGGAGTTCTACGGGGCCGGGCTCGCCCGGATCACGGAGCGGCTCGGCGGACACGGTCTGGCTCCGCTCCTCGACGACGAGCTCGTGGCGAGCCTGCTGGCCCTGCACGACCTCAACCCCGAGGACGTGCAGGTCCGGATCGGGCGGGCGCTGCGGTCCGCGGCGGAGCCCGCGGAACTGCTCGGCTTCGACCCCGCCTCGGGCGTCCTGCGGATCGGCGTCCCCGCCGGCGGCGGCTGCGGCTGCGGCGGTGCGGACGCCGACGCCTCCGGGGTCCCGCGCGGCGTGGCGGACGCCCTGGCGGCCTTCGCTCCCGAGGTGACCTCCGTGGAGGTGGAGAAGGCGGCCCCCGCCCCTGCCCTCCTGCAGATCGGCGCCCGCCCGCACACCCCGGCACGGGTGCGGTGAGCGCGCCGGCCCCGGCCGCGCGCGGCCTGCGGAGGTTCGCCGGC
>NZ_JBEXPT010000223.1:0-4498 GCF_040612195.1 Streptomyces sp. NPDC006450
ACCGTGGCCTCCAGGACGCCTTCGACGGGCGCGTCGGCGCCGGCTCCCGCTCCGGGTCCCCGGAGCGGGAGGGGGACAGGGCCGGGGACAGCACCAGCAGAGCCACGTCGTCGCGCGGACCGCCCCCGCTGAAGGACCGCAAGTCGCGCCACACCGCCGGGGCCAGCCCTTCCGGATCCGTCGCCAGCACGGGCACGCGCGCGGCCAGCGGGTAGAAGTTCCCCGCCGCGTCGCGGGCCTCCGTCACGCCGTCCGTGTACATCACGAGCCGGTCCCCGGGGAGCACACGGAGCTCGGCCGGCGCCGCCGGGGTGGGTCCGGCCAGGCCCAGGCCCAGCGGAGGCCCCGGGTCCACGTCGACTTCCGAGACCGTGAAACCCCGGAGCAGCAGGGGCGGGGGATGCCCGCACGACACGATCCGTACGAGGTCCATCCCGGGCGGGAACTCCAGCAGCACCGCCGTCGCGAAGAGTTCCGCGTGCGCCACCGACTCGGCCGCCGAGTCCGCCAGCAGCCGCCGGTCCAGCCGGGCCGCCACCGTCGTGAGCTCCGCGTCGTCCAGGACCCCCTCCCGGAAGGCGCCGAGCAGCGAGGCCACGGTGCCTACGGCGGCCAGGCCGTGGCCCTGGACGTCGCCGATCAGCGCGCGCACGCCGTAGGGGCCGACCCGTACGTCGTACAGGTCGCCGCCGACCAGGGTGCCCTGCTGGGCCGCCCGGTAGAGGCCCGCGCAGCCGACCGCGCCGACCCGTTCGGGGACGGGCGGCAGGACCGCGAGCTGCGCCGCCTCCGCGACGGTGCGCACGCTCACCAGCTGGGCGTCGCGGCGTTTTCTGACCCAGGCGACCACCACGCTGAGGAGCCCGATCACCGCCACGGTCGCGAGGTCGGAGCCCTGGGCGTGGGCGATCCCGAGCGAGGGCAGGCCGATGAGGACCAGCACCACGGCGGCGAAGACCGCCGTCCCGGTGGCCCCGTAGGCGAAGGCGGCCACCGGGGGGAGTCCGGCCAGGAAGTAGCCCAGCTCGACATCGCCCGGGGTGATGCGCTGCACGAACACCAGCACCACCAGGGCCACCGCTGGCGCGAGGCGGGCCCAGCGCGGTGGCGGCGCCCCACGCAGCCAGCCCGGCTCCTCGCGTCGGCTTCTCACCCCTCCACCCTGATCCCGGCGCCGAAGGCGCGCACGCCGGGTGGCTCCGTCCGGCGGCGGCCGCGACAGTGGTGGCGTGACGGAAACGGACAGCGGCGCGCACGCGCAGAGCGCGGAGATCAGTACCCGGCTGAACTGGCTGCGCGCGGGGGTGCTCGGTGCGAACGACGGGATCATCTCCACGGCGGGCCTGGTCGTCGGTGTCGCCGGGGCCACGACCTCGCGGTCGGCGATCCTGGCGGCGGGCGTCGCCGGGCTGCTGGCGGGCGCGCTGTCGATGGCGGCAGGGGAGTACGTGTCGGTCAGCTCCCAGCGGGACTCGGAGAAGGCGGCGCTGGACGCGGAGCGGCGCGAGCTGGAGGAGTCGCCGGAGGAGGAGCTGGAGGAACTGACGGGGCTGCTGGTGGGCAGGGGGCTGAGCGAGCCGGTGGCCCGGGAGGCGGCGGAGCAGCTGACGGAGCGGGACGCGCTGCGGGCGCACGCGCGGGTGGAGCTGGGGATCAACCCCGACGAGCTGGCCAACCCCTGGCACGCGGCGGCGGCGAGCCTGGTGGCGTTCACGGTCGGGGCGCTGCTGCCGCTGCTGGCGATCGTCCTGCCGGGGGCGTCGCAGCGGGTCCCGGTGACGGTGGTGGCCGTCCTGCTGTCCCTGACCCTGTGCGGGGTGATCAGCGCACGGCTGGGCGGGGCGCCTCCCGTCCGGGCGGTCCTGCGCAACGTCGGCGGCGGCGCCCTGGCGATGGCGGTGACCTACGCGGTCGGCACCTGGCTGGGCGCAGCCACCTGACCGGGCGGGGTCGCACGGGTGCTCGGGGCCGCCCCGAGCTCGGGGGCTCCGCCCCGGGCTCCGCCCCGGGTCCCGCTCGTCGAACGCCGGAGGAGCCGGATTCCGGCCGACGCCGGTCCGGGGCCGAACGGGTCCCCGGCGCGGGCCCACTGCCAAGATGGGGCCATGCGTATCGCAGTCACCGGTGCCACCGGGCTCATCGGCAGCGCCCTCGGGCGGTCACTGAAGGCCGACGGACACGACGTCGTCCGCTTCGTGCGGAGGGAGCCTGCCGGGCCCGGCGAGGCGCGGTGGGACCCCGCGCGCGGGTACGTGGACCCGGCCGGGCTCGCCGGGTGCGAAGCCGTCGTGCACCTCGCCGGGGCCGGGGTCGGAGACCACCGCTGGACGGCCGCCTACAAGCGGCGGATCCGCGACAGCCGGGTGAAGGGCACGGCCGCCATCGCCTCGGCCGTCGCCGCCATGGACGAGCCGCCCGCGACGCTCGTCTGCGGATCCGCCATCGGGTACTACGGCGACACGGGAGACCGGACGGTCGACGAGGGCTCCCCGGCCGGGGAAGGGTTCCTCCCCGAGATCTGCGTGCAGTGGGAGGCCGCCGCCGCGCCCGCCCGGGACGCCGGGGTCCGGACCGTGTTCGCCCGTACCGGACTGGTCGTCGCCGCCGAGGGCGGGGCCTGGGGGAAGCTGTTCCCGATCTTCAAGGCCGGCATCGGCGGCCGCCTCGGCAACGGCCGCCAGTACTGGTCGCACATCTCGATGCACGACGAGATCGCCGCCCTGCGCCACATCATCGACACCCCGGCCCTCGCCGGGCCGGTGAACCTGACCGCCCCCGAGCCCCTGACCAACCGCGAGGTCACCGCCGCGATGGGCCGCGTCCTGCACCGCCCGGCGGTGTTCGCCGTGCCCGCGCCGGTCATGCGCGCGGTGCTCGGGGAGTTCGCCCAGGACGTGCTGGGCAGTCAGCGGGTGCTTCCCGCCCGGCTGCTGGAGTCCGGGTTCGTCTTCCGGTACCCGGGGATCGAGGAGTCGATCAGGGCCGCGCTGGAGGCCTGAAACACCCGGTGCTGCGGGCCTGAAAGCCCCGGGGCGCCGGGGGGAGCGCCCCGGCGCACGCATGCGACCATCCGTGAGCCGAATGCGACCGCCGTGCGACCGGAGTTGACCGCATTACCCGTAACGGCATGCCCAACTCGGGTTCCGCTCGAGCCCGTTGGGGGAAGGAGGTTCCCCACACAGCCGGGCCGACCTCGGGGAGGGGCACGTGCTCAACAGCACACACGCACACCATGCGGACGTGGTCATCGTAGGAGCCGGAGTCTCCGGACTCGCGGCAGCGCACCACCTGATCGCGGCCGGAGTCACGGTCATCGTCCTGGAGGGCGCAGACGACCCCGGCGGCCGGATGGCCACCGAGATCGTGGACGGCTTCCGGCTCGACCGGATCGGCCAGCTCCTCAACACCGCCTACACCGAACCGGCCCGCACCCCGGGCCTGGAAGGCCTGGTCCTCAAGCCCTTCGCACCCGGCGCCCTCGTCCACAGCGACGGCAGGACCCTGCGCGCCGGGGCCCTCACCCCGGCCCGCGCCCTGACCAGCGGCTCCCTCGACCAGGCACGGATCGGCGCGGCGCTCGCCCGCCTCGCCGCGCTGCCCGAGGAACGCCTCATGGCCCGCCCCGAGCGCACCGCGCACGCCGCCCTGAGCTCCAGGAGCCTGGGTACGACGCTGCGCCCGCTCCTCGCCGCGCTCCTGCGCGACCCCGCACTCGGCACCTCCAGCCGCGTCGCCGACCTGGCCCTGCGCACCTTCGCGCGCGGCCGGCTCGCCGTACCCGAGGGCGGCGCCGCCACCCTGCCCGGACTGCTCGCCGCCGCACTGCCGCCCGGCACCGTACGGACCGGGGTCCGGGTCCGCTCCCTCGCCACCAACCTGGTCACCACCGAGGAGCACGGCGACTTCAGCGGCCGCTCCGCCGTCCTGGCCACCGGCGCCCGGGCCGCCGCCGCACTGCTCCCGGGCCTGCGCGTGCCCGCCTTCCACCAGGTGACCGTGATGCACCACGCCACCACCACCCCGCTCGCCTGGGACGGCTCGCTGCTCCTGGACGGCGACCCGGACTGGCCCGTCGCCCACACGGCGGTGATGAGCGCGGTCGACCCGACGCGCGCCCCGGCCGGCCGCAGCCTGGTCACCACCACCGTGCTCGGCCCGCCACCGCCCACCCGGACGGTCGCCTCGCGCCTGGCCCGGCTCTACGAGACCGCGACCCGGGACTGGGAACTGCTCGCCGTCCACCACACCCCCGAGGCCGTCCCCGCCATGCCCCCGCCGCAGGACAACCGGCGCACCGTCCGGGTCCTGGCCGGCCTGTACGTGTGCGGAGACCACCGGGACACCAACACCGTCGAGGGGGCCCTGCGCTCGGCCCGCCGCGCCGCGGCCGCCGTCCTGCGCCCGCGACTACTACCTACAGCACCAGCAACGGCAAGGCGACCACAGCCCTGCCGGCAGAAACACTGACGAAACACTAAGGCGCGCAAGACCTCATGGG
>NZ_JBEXPT010000224.1:0-4497 GCF_040612195.1 Streptomyces sp. NPDC006450
GTCGCGGCGGATGTGAGTGATCCCGACGCGGTGGCCGGTGTGCTGTCGGGGATCCCTGCGGAGCACCCGCTGAGCGCCGTCGTCCACACCGCCGGGATCGTCGAGGACGGCGTCATCGCCAACCTGACCCCCGAACAGGTGGACCGGGTCTTCGCCCCGAAGGCTGACGCGGCCTGGCACCTGCACGAGCAGACCGCCGGCCTCGACCTCGACGCCTTCATCCTCTACTCCTCCGCGTCCGGCTTCCTCGACGGCGCCGGGCAGGGCAACTACGCCGCGGCGAACACCTTCCTCGATGCCCTCGCCGGACACCGCCGCTCCCTCGGACTGCCCGCCACCTCACTCGCGTGGGGCCTGTGGACCGGCGGCTCCGGCATGGGCGGCGAACTCGACGAGGCCGCACTCCAGCGCGCCCGTCGCATCGGCCTGCAAGGACTCTCGCCCAGCGAGAACCTCGACCTCTTCGACCAGGCCCTCACCGCCGATCTGGCTGCCGTGGCCCCGCTGAGCATCGACACCCGCGCTCTGGCGGCGGGCAGCCAGGAGATCCCGGCCGTACTGCGCGGACTCGTACGCCGCCCCGTACGCCGGGACTCCCGGGCCGGCAGCGCCCCCGGGCAGTCCCTCGCCCGGCGACTCGCCGGACTCGACGACACCGAACGCGCCGAGTTCCTCCTGGGCCTCGTACGCGGCCAGGCCGCCGAGATCCTCGGACACGCCGGCCCGGAGGAAGTCGACCCGGCCCGCCCGTTCACCGACCTCGGGTTCGACTCGCTCGCCGCCGTCGAACTGCGCAACAGGCTCAACTCCGTCGCGGGGCTGCGCCTGCCCGCCACGCTCACCTTCGACTACCCCACTCCCGTCGCCCTCGCCGGCCACCTCGCCTCGACGGCGGAGCGGACCCCGCAGCGGCCGCGGCCGGCCGTCGCGGCGACCAACACCGACGAGGACCCCGTGGTCATCGTCGGCATGGCCTGCCGCTACCCCGGAGACGTGACCTCGCCCGAGGACCTGTGGCAGCTCGTCGCCGAGGGCCGCGACGTCATCTCGGCCTTCCCCGCCGACCGCGGCTGGCCGCGCAGCCTGTACGACCCCCAACCGGGCACGCCCGGCAAGAGCTACACGCGGGAAGGCGGCTTCCTCCACGACGCGGCCCAGTTCGACCCCGAGTTCTTCGGGATCAGCCCCCGCGAGGCCCAGGCCATGGACCCGCAGCAGCGCCTGCTGCTGGAGACGTCATGGGAGACCCTGGAGCGTGCCGGGATCGACCCCGCCACCCTCAAGGGCAGCGACACCGGCATGTTCGCCGGCGTCATGTACCACGACTGGGGCCTGCGCTCGGGCCCGCTGCCCGAGGACATCGCCGCCTACCACGGCAACGGCAGCCTCGCCAGCGTGGTGTCCGGCCGGGTGGCCTACACCCTCGGCCTCGAAGGCCCCGCCGTCACCATCGACACCGCCTGCTCCTCGTCGCTGGTCGCCATCCACTGGGCGATGCAGGCGCTGCGGGCCGGGGAGTGCTCGCTGGCACTGGCCGGTGGCGTGACGGTCATGTCCACCCCCGACACGTTCGTGGACATGAGCCGCCAACGCGGCCTCGCGGCCGACGGCCGCTGCAAGTCCTTCGGAGCGGGCGCGGACGGCGTCGGATGGTCGGAGGGTGTGGGCCTGCTGCTCCTGGAGCGTCTGTCGGATGCGGAGCGGAACGGTCACAAGGTTCTGGCGGTGATCAAGGGCAGTGCGGTCAATCAGGACGGCGCGAGCAATGGTCTGACGGCGCCGAACGGTCCTTCGCAGCAGCGGGTGATCCGGCAGGCCCTGGCCAATGCCCGGCTGTCGGCCTCGGACGTCGACGCGGTGGAGGGCCACGGCACTGGTACGACGCTGGGCGACCCGATCGAGGCGCAGGCGCTGTTGGCGACGTACGGTCAGGAGCGGCCGGGCGATGCCCCGCTGTGGCTGGGGTCGCTGAAGTCGAACATGGGCCACGCCCAGGCGGCGGCCGGTGTCGGCGGGATCATCAAGATGGTCATGGCGATGCGGCACGGCGTGCTGCCCCGCTCCCTCCACAGCGACGAGCCGTCCTCGCAGGTCGACTGGGAGTCCGGCGCGGTCCGCCTCCTCGACCAGGCTGTGGAGTGGCCGGCGGCGCAGACGCCGCGTCGTGCGGGTGTGTCCTCCTTCGGGATCAGCGGCACGAATGCGCATGTGATCGTGGAGGAGCCGCCGGCGGCCCCGGGGACCGAGGCGGCGGCTACCGCTGTGGTGGATGCTCCGGTCGTGGGTGTGGTGCCGGTGGTGGTGTCGGCGAAGTCGGCGGTGGCGCTGCGGGGTCAGGCTGAGCGGCTTCGCGAGTACGTTGCTTCGGATGTGTCGCTGAGGCTTGCTGATGTTGCGTTCTCGCAGGTGGTGACGCGTGCGGGTCTTGAGCACCGTGCGGTGGTTCTGGCTGCGGATGTCGAGGAACTGGCTGCTGGGCTTGAGGTGGTGGCGGCGGGGCGTGGTGACGCGTCGGTCGTGGTGGGTGCGGTGCGGTCGGGTGGCCGGTTGGCGTTCGCGTTCTCGGGTCAGGGTTCGCAGCGGTCGGGTATGGGTGCGGGTCTTGTGGCTCGGTTCCCGGTGTTCCGTGAGGCTCTGGTCGAGGTGTGCGGGCTGCTCGATGCTCAACTGGACGTGTCTGTAGGCCCGTTGCTGCTGGATGGTGAGTCGGGTTCTGAGGTGTGGGGGACGGGGGTTTCGCAGCCTGCGGTGTTCGCGCTTCAGGTGGCTCTGGCGCGGTTGTGGGCGTCGTGGGGTGTTCTGCCTGATGTTGTGGCGGGCCACTCCGTGGGTGAGATTGCCGCAGCGCACATCGCCGGTGTGCTTTCACTGGCGGATGCGTGCTCTCTGGTGGCGGCGCGTGGTCGTCTGATGCAGGCCCTGCCGGCGGGCGGGGCGATGCTGGCGGTCGAGGCCACGGAAGGCGAGCTGGTCGAGGCGCTGGCCGGGCTCGTTGATGTGGGTGTGGCTGCGGTGAACGGGCCGCGTTCGGTGGTGGCGTCGGGTCCCCGTGAATCGCTTGCCCCGATCGAGGAGCGTTTCCGGGCTGAGGGTCGTCGGGTGCGTTGGCTGGAGGTCAGTCACGCTTTCCACTCTCCGCTGATGGAGCCGATGATCGAGCCGTTCCGCAAGGTGGTGGAAGGACTCGACTTCCAGCCGGCCAAGGTGTCGGCCGTCTCCACGGTCACCGGAGCTCCGGATGCCGCGTGGCAGGACCCGGAGTACTGGATCGAGCACGTCCTGCGCCCGGTCCGCTTCGCGGACGCGGTCTCGGCCCTGAACGGTCTGGGCGTCTCCCGTTTCCTGGAGATCGGCCCGCAGGGCGTTCTGTCGGCGCTGACCCAGCAGTCCCTCCCGGACGATTCCCGCGCCGTGGTGGTACCGAGCCTGCGCGCGGACAAGGACGAAGCCGAATCGGTCCTCGCCGCTTTGGCCCGCCTCCACGTCTCCGGCACGACCGTCGACTGGGAGGCGTTCTACGCCGAGCACGCCCCGGCCCGGATCGACCTGCCCACGTACGCCTTCCAGCGCGACCGCTACTGGATCGATCTCCCCGGGACTGCTGCAGGGGACCTTGACGCGGCAGGTCTGGACGCGGTCGGCCATCCCATCCTGAGCGCCTCGGTCGCTTCGCCGGAGTCCGGTGAGCTAGTGCTCACCGGCCGGCTGTCCTCCGACGCCCAGCCGTGGCTCGCCGACCACGTGGTCTTGGGCAACGTCCTCTTCCCGGGCACCGGTTTCGTCGAGCTCGCCCTGCGCGCGGCCGGGGAGGTGGGCTGCACCCGCGTCGACGAGCTCACGCTGGAGGCGCCGCTGCTGCTCCCGGACGGGGAGAGCGCCGCGGTGCAGGTCGTCCTCGGAGCGCCCGACGCGTCCGGGACCCGCACGATCGCCATCCATTCCCGCCTCGGCGATGCGGCCCTCGCCTGGGTCAGGCACGCCTCGGGCACCCTCTCGTCCGCAGACGCGGAGCAGGACTCCGCTGCCGCGGTGGACCTCGGGGTCTGGCCCCCGGAGGACGCGGACGAGCTCGACGTGAGCAACGCCTACGGGTTCCTCGCGGAGCGGGGGTACGGCTACGGCCCGGTCTTCCAGGGCCTCAAGGCGGCCTGGCGGCGCGGCGACGACGTCTTCGCCGAGGTCGCCCTCCCGGAGTCCTCGGTCTCCGACTCCCGCGCCTACGGGCTGCACCCGGCGCTGCTCGACACCGCCATGCACGTGGACCTGCTGTTGGACGACCCCGACGGCACCGAGAAGGTGACGCTGCTCCCGTTCTCCTGGAACGGGGTGACGCTCCACACCGCCGGCGCGGCGACGCTGCGCGTGCACATCCGACGCATCCGGGGCGAGGAGGTCTCGGCCATCACCGTTGCGGATGGTGTGGGTGTGCCGGTTGCGGTGGTGGGTTCGTTGGTGTCGCGTGCGGTGTCGGCGGAGCAGTTGGTTGTGGCGGGTCGT
>NZ_JBEXPT010000225.1:0-4450 GCF_040612195.1 Streptomyces sp. NPDC006450
GCGTCGCCCCCCCCGCGCCCCCCCCCCCCCCCCTGCCGCGGCCTGCCCCGCCCAAACCCCCCCCCGCGGCGGGGGCCCGGGGCCCCCCCGCGGCGGGGCGCGCCGCCGCGCCCGACCCGGGTCCGTGCTCAGCAGATGCGCGGCAGCTGCTCCCCGATCGGCAGGTCCACCACGCGGGTGCCGCCCAGCCGGGTGCGGGCCACGACCATGCCCGGGTGGGCTTCGACGGCCTCGCCGATCACGGTCGCCCCGCGCCCCAGCGGATGCGCCCGCATCGCGTCGAGCACGGCTTCCGCGTGCTCGCGCGGAACGAACGCCACGAGCTTGCCCTCGTTGGCCACGTAGAACGGATCCAGGCCGAGGATCGAGCAGGCGTTCGCGACGGCCGGGGGCACGGGGACCCGGGCCTCGTGGACGAGGACGCCGGTGCCGGAGGCCGTGGCGATCTCGTTGAGCGCGGCGGCCAGACCGCCCCGGGTGGGGTCGCGCAGGACGTGCAGGTCGGGGGTGACGGCGAGCATGCTCCGTACGAGCCCGCCGAGCGGAGCGCAGTCGCTCTCCACGTCCACCCCGAACTCGAGGCCTTCGCGCACGCTCATGATGGCCACGCCGTGCAGCCCGATCTCACCACTGACGATGACCACGTCGCCCGGTACGACCCGCTGCGCGCGCAGGTCCACCCCGGCGGGGATGACTCCGATGCCCGCGGTGTTGATGTAGACGCCGTCCCCGTGCCCGCTCTCCACGACCTTGGTGTCCCCGGTGACCACCTCCACCCCCGCGGCACGGGCCGCGTCGCCCATCGCCCGGGCCACCCGCGAGACCACGGACAGCTCCACGCCCTCCTCCAGGATGAACCCGCAGGAGAGGTAGGCCGGTTCGGCCCCCGACATGGCCAGGTCGTTGACCGTGCCGTTGACCGCGAGGTCGCCGATGGAGCCGCCCGGGAAGAACAGCGGGCGCACGACGTAGGAGTCCGTGGAGAAGGCGAGCCGGACGCCGCCGAGGGAGAGCGCGGCGGAGTCCCCGAGCTGGGCGAGCGCGGAGCCGCCGAACTCCGGGAGGAAGAGGTGCTGGACGAGTTCGGCGGACAGTGCGCCCCCTCCGCCGTGGCCCATCACCACCCGCGGATGGTCGCGCAGCGGGGCCGGACAGGTCCAGCCGGTGATGTCCAGGGGTGCGGTCTCAGCCAACGGGGCTCGCCTCCAGCGGCGTCGTCGGGGAGGCCGGCGCGGCCTGCAGGTCGAGCCGGCGGTAGAGGTAGTACGCGGCGCAGGCGCCCTCGCTGGAGACCATCGTGGCGCCGAGCGGGTTGCGCGGTGTGCACAGGGTGCCGAAGGCCTCGCACTCGTGCGGTTTGATCAGCCCCTGGAGCACTTCGCCGCTGCGGCACTCGGCGGGCTCCCGCGTGGTGATCCCGGTGACCGAGAAGCGGTGCTCGGCGTCGAACTCCCGGTAGCGCTCGGACAGTCGCCAGCCGCTGTCCGGGATGACCCCGATCCCGCGCCAGGCCCGGTCCGTGACCTCGAAGACGTCCTCCAGCATGGCGAGGGCGGCGGGGTTGCCCTCCGGGCGGACGGCGCGCGCGTAGGCGTTCTCCACGGTGTGCTCGCCGCGTTCGAGCTGGAGCACGGTCCGCCGCACTCCCTCGAGGATGTCCAGCGGCTCGAAGCCCGTCACCACGATCGGCACCCGGTACCTCGCCGCGAGCTCCGGGTACTCCGCCATCCCCATGACGCTGCACACGTGCCCGGCGGCGAGGAAGCCCTGCACCCGGCAGCTCGGGGAGCGCATGATGGCCTCGATGGCCGGGGGGACCCGTACGTGGGACACCAGCAGGCTGAAATTGGGGATGCCCAGCCGCTTCGCCTGATGGACCGTCATCGCGTTCGGCGGGGCCGTGGTCTCGAAGCCGATGCCGAAGAACACCACTTCCCGGTCCGGGTTCTGCCGGGCGATGGTCAGGGCGTCGAGCGGAGAGTAGACCACCCGTACGTCACCGCCCTCGCTGCGGACCCGGAACAGGTCGCGGCCGGTCCCGGGGACCCGGAGCATGTCGCCGAAGGAGCAGAAGATCACGCCGGGCCGGGAGGCGATCTCCAGCGCCTTGTCGATGACCTCCAGCGGGGTCACGCAGACGGGACACCCCGGTCCGTGGATCAACTCCACCTGATCCGGCAGCAGTTGATCGATTCCGTGCCGGATGATGGTGTGGGTCTGGCCGCCGCACACCTCCATCAGCGCCCAGGGCCGGGTCACCGTGGAGTGGATCTCGTCGAGGAGCCGCCGCGCGAGGGCGGGATCCTGGAACTCGTCGATGTACTTCACCGCGGGCCTCCCTCGCCACCGTCGGCGGCGTCGGCCGCCAGCTCCCACGGGTCGCCGAACTCCTCCTGGAGCATGCCGAGTTCCGCGAACAGCGCGAGGGTCTGCAGGGCGGACTCCTCGTCCAGGCGCTGGAGGGCGAAGCCCACGTGCACGATGGCGTACTCGCCGACCTGGAGGTCGGGCAGGTACTCCAGGCACACCTCCTTCTGCACGCCGCCGAAGTCGACCGTGGCCATGCGGGTGCCGTCCTTCTCCGCGATCTCAAGCACTCTGCCGGGTACCGCCAAGCACATGGGCCTCTCCTCGCTGTGGGGGGTCGGTGGCGCCGCGGGCGGCCGCCACCATGAGCTGACCGAGTGCCAGCCCGCCGTCGTTCGGCGGGACCCGGCGGTGCCGCAGTACGGTGAAGCCGTGCTCCCGCAGCGCGCGGGCGCAGGCCGTGGACAACAGGGTGTTGGCGAAGACCCCGCCGGTCAGCGCCACCGTCTCCAGGGCGTGCCGTTCGCGGGCCAGGACGCACAGCCGCACGACGAGCCCGCAGGCGGCGGCGTGGAAGCGCGCGGCGATCACGGACGGAACCACCCCCGCCCGCAGGTCGGCCACCACCGACGCCAGCAGGGGCGCCGGATCGGCGGTGACGGGACCCTCACGGCCGGGCGCCGGGTCGTTCAGCGTGAAGGCGTAGGCGTTCTGGCCCTGGCCCTGGCCGGGGTCCGCGTCCGGGGCCGCGCGGTCCGCTGCCCGCAGCGCTGCGGATTCGAGCTCCATCGCGGCCTGGGCCTCGTACCCCGAGTGCTGGCAGATGCCCGCCAGGGAGGAGACGGCGTCGAAGAGCCGTCCCATGCTGGACGTGCCGACACAGTTCAGGCCGCGCTCCAACTGCCGTGCAAGTACACGGAGTTCGCCTTCCGGGCAGGCGGTCGCGCACGGCAGGTCCGGATCCCAGGGGATGCCCGCCGCCCGCAGGTGGGACAGGGCCATGCGGTACGGCCGGTGCACCACGGCGTCGCCTCCCGGCAGCGGCACGTACGCGAGGTGGGCGAAGCGGGTGTACCCGCTGTAGTCGGCGAGGAGCACCTCGCCGCCCCACACCGCGCCGTCGTCACCGTAGCCGGTGCCGTCGAACGCGACGCCGATCACCCGGCGGCCGCCGTCCAGGCCGTGCTCGGCCAGCGCGGAGGCGATGTGCGCGTGATGGTGCTGGACGCGCACCAGTGGCCGGCCCCCCGCGTTGCGGTCCGCCCACCGCCCCGACCGGTACCCGGGATGCCGGTCGGCGGCCAGCAGGACGGGAGTGACCCCGGTGACGGACTCCAGTTGCCGTTCGGCCCGCTCGAAGGCGATCTGGGTGGCCAGGTCGTCCATGTCGCCGATGTGCGCCGACAGCCAGGCCCGACGGCCCTCCCCGAGACAGAGGGCGTTCTTCAGATCGCCCCCGGTCGCCAGCGTGGCGGGGACCGGAAGAGGCAGCGGCAGCGGCAGCGGGGCGTAGCCGCGCGAGCGCCGGACCAGAAGCTCGGCGCCGTCGCAGACCCGGACCACGGAGTCGTCGCAGGGGACGTGGATGGGCCGGTCGTGCGTGAGCCAGCCGTCGGCGAGGCCGGCCAGCCGCTCCAGGGCCTCGTCCTCCTCGGTGACGATGGGCTCACCCGCGAGGTTCCCGCTGGTCATGACGAGCAGCGCGGGCCCCGGGGGGTCGCCGGGAAGCCCGAACAGCAGGTGGTGGAGCGGGGTGTACGGGAGCATCACGCCGAGGTCGGGGCTGCGCGGCGCGACCTCCCCGGCCGGCCCGGAGACGCCGGCGCGCCTGCGGAGCAGCACGATGGGCCGGATGCCTCCGGTGAGCAGGGCACGTTCCTCGGGGCCGATGTGCGCCAGCCGCTCCGCCTCGGCGAGGTCGCGCGCCATCACGGCGAGCGGCTTGTCGCCGCGGGACTTGCGCCGGCGCAGTTCCGCCACGGCCTCGGGCCGGGTGGCGTCGCAGGCCAGGTGGTAGCCGCCGAGCCCCTTGACCGCCAGGATCGCGCCCCGGGCCAGCAGGCGGCGGGCCCCGGCGACCGGATCCGTACCGGGGAGCTCGTACGGGTCCCGCCCGCCGCCGGCGACCAGCAGCCGCAGCCGG